>JANXXY010000343.1 GCA_025350365.1 Bacteroidales bacterium
CTGAACTAAGTACTGAAGTTGGCTTACGGTATACCCGATATGCGGCATTAGGGCCGGGTAGCGTATTCGTTTTTCAGAGTGATTATCCTAAATCCGAACAATCGATCACTAACACCCTTTTATATAAAAATAATCAGATAATAAAATGGTATCCGGCACTTGAACCCCGGGTTGCGTTCCGGTATAATCTCAATGATTATAGCTCATTAAAAGTAAGCTACAACCGCTTAAATCAGTTTATTAACCTTATTTCGAATACAACTGTTATGACGCCCACCGATGTATGGAAATTAAGCAGTCCAAACCTTAAACCACTAACCTGTGACCAGTATGCGTTAGGTTACTTCAGAAATTTCAATAAGAACACGCTCGAAGCTTCTGTTGAATTGTATTACAAAACCTTGAAAAATGTTATTGAATACAAAAATGGCGCAAAAATTCTTTTAAATGAATTTATAGAAACAGACCTGCTGGATGCTTCAGGATATAACTATGGAATCGAGTTTTATCTAAAGAAAAATTCAGGAAGACTCACCGGATGGGCAAGCTATACTTTTTCGAAAACGATGAGGCATACCACTGGTTCATCGGAACTGGAACAAATTAATGGCAATCAATATTACCCAGCGCCATCAGATAAACCAAACAACCTGATTTTAGTTGGAAACTATCATATCTCCCGGAGATGGCGTTTTTCGGGGTTGTTTACTTATAATACCGGCCGCCCTATAACTTTGCCCGAATTGAAATACCAATTTGATGGTAATCAGTTAATCTATTACTCCGATCGCAATAAATACCGATTACCCGATTATCACAGGCTGGATATTTCGATAACGCTGGACGAAAGTTTGCGCTTGAAGAAAAAATGGAAAGGCAGTTGGACTCTTTCAATTGTAAACCTTTATGGACGAAAGAATGCCTATTCTGTTTATTATAAAAAAGAAACTCCGGCGGCATCGAACCACTACCAGGTGTTCAGCCTATATAAAATGTATATCATTGGTATACCTCTTCCTACACTTACCTACAACTTTATTTTTTAATGGTGTATCTGAAACTTATGAAAAAAAACATAATTATATTAACAGCAATACTAGGAGTGTTAACGTGTTGCAAAAAAATTTATAATCCGGAAATAAATAATCAACTTGAAGCTTTGGTTGTTGAAGGTTTAATAACCAATACTAATGGCCCATATTCAGTGCGGCTTTCGAAAGCCGTACCTTACGACTCTGCCGCGGGAAGAGTGCCTGTAATTGGAGCTTTGTTAACTATCAATGACAATAATCAAAACAGCTATCAGCTCAATGAAAGCAGCGCTGGAGTTTACAACTCCGACGTGAACTTTATTGGTTTATCAGGCACTGCATATACATTGCATATTGAAACACGTCAAGGCGATATTTACGAATCATCCCCTCAATTGTTGCCTCCGCCCCCATCATTTGATACCATTCATGGTTTTATTTCTGCTAAAGAAATATTAGTAGAAACATCAGGCAACGGGTATATTGTCTCATACATAAACGGGGTGAATGTGTTGCTCGATTTAAACAAACAAAGCTCTGGACTATTGCCATTATACCGTTTTAAATCATCATTACTCATTGAATATACTTACACCGAACAATTAAAAGGACCTCCCCCTCCTAATCCAAGGACATTTTATTTTTGGAACACCTTTAATTTGGAAAACGCTATTACAGGTACAAAATATACTACAACTAGCGCTTCAATTAAAAATCAGTCGGTATGTTTTTTTTCAACATCAAAATATAGCTACAATATTGGAGACACCTCATCAATTTCAAATTTCATCGTAACCTTTAAACAATTCAATCTAAATAGCGAATCATATAATTATTACAAAGGAGTGAATATGCAATTAGCATCTGAAGGTAAGTTATTTGATCCTATAGCCTCTCAACTAAATGGAAATATTAAATGCATCAACGATTCAAAAAAACTGGCTCTTGGTTTTTTTGAAGCGTCTTCGATACAAACAGTGACTTATATAGTTAAGCCTAATGCAGCTGATAAGTCTGCAAGTTTTAAAAAAATTAATAATCTTGGCCCGATTCCCGGTTCGGGAGTTACAATTGATAGCATCCCCTATTTTTGGGTTAAATAATACTATTGATATGAATATTAAATATTTAACAGTTGGGTTAATTCTGGTTTTTTTTATTACATTAAAACCAGTTATAGGGCAAGGAATATCAGCCTCAAATAATGCTATTTCAAATGAATTAACTTACATACATACTGATAGGGATGTTTATATTGCTGGGGAAACGATGTTTTTTAAGCTTTATGTGCTAAATAGCCTATCTCAAAAACTTTCTGACAAAAGCAAAATTGCCTACTTGCTGCTTCGAAATGAAACCGCAAGTTCAATTTTGAAAGTTCGTCTAAAAGTTAAAAATGGTATCGCCTATGGTAGCATCTTCCTACCCGATACACTTAGCACGGGCTCCTATGAGATTGTTTCGTATACTAATTGGATGAAAAATTTCGGGGAAAAAACATTCTTTAAAAAGGAAATAATTATTGCAAACCGATTTGATAAAGAGCTTAATCTACACACAAACAAAAATTTAGCTACTGAACCTAAAACAACGAACATAACGAAGCCTGTTGACATTCCATTAATTACTGACAAGCAAACTTATCGTCAAAGAGAGAAAGTATCTGTAAATCTTGGCAATAGTATAACAGGAAAAATGCAACATGCCAGCCTTTCTGTTTCGGTTTATGAAGAAACGCCCATAATTTCTAATGATTACACATTCAGCAATTATCTGTTTTTAAGCAAACAAATTAATACTGATAATCAGAAACCAATATCGCATGCTTATTTTCCCGAAACCAAAGGAGAAATCTTACAAGGAAAGGTAATTGACAGTAATACAAAAAAAACTGTCGCCGATGCCTGTGTGATTTTATCAAGCCCGGATACTATTGTAAATCTGCAATATGCATATACAAACAACAAAGGAATTTTCCAATTTCAGCTAAATGATTATTACAATGGTAAAGAACTAATTTTCAGCATAAAAGATGCACCAAAAACCAAAACTTGGAAGATTGAAATTGAAGATGAATTTAATTTGAAGACTTTGTTTAAAGCAGAGCGGTTTACCGAAAATCCCGAGTTAAAAAACTATATCCTTAAAAGTCAAGATATAGTTTATATAAATAAAACTTATCCATTTAAAATAGTGGAAGAATTAACCAAACCTTTAATTACTAACTATATATGCCCGAAGGTATACAATAAACCAATTCAATCCGTCTATCCTGTTGATTTTGTTTCCCTCCCCGATTTTACGGAAATAGCCAGAGAAATACTGCCCACTGTAAAAGTTAGGAAACACAATAATACTTATGTTGCTGATATTATAGACACAGAAAACCATATGTTTTTCAATAAAAACCCAGGTTTATTCCTTGATGGTGTGCTTATTGACGATATAAATCAGATTATTATGTTTGGTACGGATAAAATAAATAAAATAGATGTACTTAGTACTGAAAGGATATACGGCGATCTTAAATTTCCGGGAATAATTGCAGTATTCAGTAAAAGTATGGAAATTAAGAATATAAATCCAAATCAAACCTCAATAAGAGTTATGAATGATACTTATCACCCATATTCCCTATTAAACTTGAATGAAAATAAATATTCAAAACCAAGCCTATCGCCGGATTTTCGCCAATTATTGTACTGGAATCCGAATTTTGAAATAAACAGTACGCAAGACCCTAGTTTTGAATTTTTTACATCGGATCATGTTGGAAATTATATTATTAAAGTTGAAGGAATTACGCCGGAAGGTATCTCTATTAGTTCATCCGCTAAAATTCAAGTACTTAACCATGTTAATTTATCACAACGATGAAAATAGTGATGTTTTTAATGCTTTTATTAACAGGCAATTCAATACTATATAGCCAGAAAAGTTTTTCTGACCAGCTCATTTTAGATTCCATTTTTGAACCAAAACTTACCGGGGAAGCTTTTATTGCTAAAGTGGGAATGATTGGTCGCCAGTTTTTTAATGATGAGTGGGCAGAAAGTGATATTAAACTTACAACAGGCGAAAAGGTTTCTAATAAATTATTGAAGTACAACGGCTATTTAGATGAGGTTGTATGGCTCATGCCCGAATTTTTCAAACAAGTAAAACTTGATAAATTTGCCATTGATGAATTTGTGTTTAAAAATTATTTCGGAAAATCGATACGTTTCAAACGAATAAATATAAAACAAATGTTTATAAGCGATTCAACCGATATTTTTGCAGAAGTGGCAATAGAAAGCAACCTATCGTTGTATATATTCAGAAAAATTAGAATTGAAGGCACTGTTACCAAGGATAGTAAAGGAGCTAACTATAGCTTCGATCAACTTGAGTCAGCGCCAGTATATTATTTAAAACTTAGAAATAATAACTTTTCAACTTTACAACGATTAAACCGCAGAGCTCTTTTACACCTGTTTCCTGAGCAAAAAACAGCTATAAGAAAACTGCTTCGTCAAAACTTTCAGCGACTTAAAACAGAGTCTGATCTTGTAGAAGTTGTTAATTTGCTTAATAAATCGATTTTCCACTAAGCTTGAATTTCTGCAAAGCTTTCAACATGTTTTGCAGATTGGTACCCTTCATCCATTTCAACATAGTACTTCTTTTGCACCAGCGACATTGAAACGACTTCGGAAATGTCTAATACAGGAATGGGCGACAATTGAGCAAAAGCTTTTTTACACAGGGGACATCCGGTAACCAATAAGTCGGGATTATTTTCGGTGAGAAGGTTAATTGCTTCATAGGTGATCTTTTTCCTATCGGTATTATTTATCTTTATATTTGCCAGGCTTCCACCGCAACATAAACCTTGCCGGGCTTCCTGCGAAACAGATTGAAGTTTAAGTGAATAGGCCAGTAACTCTCTAGGCTGATTATAAATACCCGACCCTCGTCCTAATTCGCAAGGATCATGATAAACAGCTTTTTGATGCTGCGAGGTAAGTTCAATTTTTCCATCTTCAACCAAACGTAACAAATACTCACTGTGATGCAGCACCTCAATACCAAGATCATATTCTTCGTTAAATACCTTGTAGCAAATTGGACATGACGTAACAAATGTTTTTGCCCCGCTTGCGACAATCATTGCTTTATTTTTCGCTATCAATTCCCGTGCCTGTGCCTCCTTACCGGCAAGCATCATTGGACGGCCACAACATATACCCGATACCTCATCCATAAACCAATAGCATTCCCCTGAAGCCTTCAAAAGAGTAACCATCGATTTTAGTATAGTCGGCTGCAGATGAGTCATGCATCCTGCAAAAAATATGACATCGGCCATTTTTACACCTAAATCATTAATATAACTGAACGAATTCTCTTTTTGAATGGATTGATGATACCTGCTGGCCTGACGGATAGAAGCAATATCGATTCCAACCGGACAAATAGCATCACAACGCCCACACATCAAACAATTCAACGACTTCTCACTATTAACATTATTGTTTCGAACGGATTGTACAAAATATACTGACTGAACATCTTTGATATCAGCATTAGTCAGCTGACACTGGTCAATACAAACCCCACAACGTGAGCAAGAATTTATCTCAACCTTTGTAAACGTTGAGAATTTCTTTTTTTCCGACACCCCATAATTCCGTAGGAAAATCAAAACGATTTCGGTTGGGATGTGCATATATCTCGAATAGGGTAACGAAACAAAAAACAATCCCAGGGCAAACGAATACGCCCACCAGGCAGGATAGGCAAGATATTGCGTTGGTAAAAAATTTGCAAAAAAAGTTCCGGCACTGCCAGTAAGAAAATGACCGCCTCCAAAATTCGCAGAAGTAAAACTTTCGGCCAGAAACCGAAAGGGGAAGATGACCCAAAGCGCGGTTAACGCCAGCTTATCGCCTGGTTTCAGAACTGTAGTCTTCTTCATTCCGAAAAAACGCGAATACATTCGTTTGGTCCAAGCTAATAAAACACCGCTCAAAACAACTAACAATGTAATATCCATTAGTAAAGCAAAAAATCGCTCGTATACAAATGTCTCAGGATGAGGATTAAAATATCTGAAAAATATGGGAATATAAGGAGGGCTTAAATGACCATGATAGAAAATACGGCATTCCCAGTTACCGAAAAGGATAAGTAAAAACCATCCGAAAGCCAGACTCATATGCATATACCCAAGCAAGGGATTTACTTTAAAGACTTTACGATGTAAAAGACTTTCTAGAAATACTTCTTTTACGGCAAAAATTGATTTTATAGAAAAAAGTCCACTTCTGACTTTTTTTCTTTCATTCTCAGGCAAATTTTTTATCCATCTGGCATAAGTTACGAAAAGAGCGATCATCAAATAGATGAGCCCAACGGCAAAAGGAAGTACAAACCAGTCAAATTGATACATAATATTTTCGTTGTTTGTTATTAGCAGATAGAAAATCGTTATAGGATACTCGGTATTGTTTACATCTTGTTAACTACTCTCCTATTCCTACATTCTATTCTTCGGCTAATCACTTGTATACTATAAATCAACCCACGGGTATTTACACCCATTGGACAAACTAACTGACATTTTCCACAAAGCATGCATTTATCAATGCTTTGAATTACTGAAAGGCTATCACCACGACGGAGCAAAAGGATGAATTTTCGAAGACTGAAATCAGTAAATTGCCCTGCGGTGCAGGTTGCTGCGCATGTTCCACAACTAATACAAGCATCAACTGAAGGTTCTGCCTTTTTTACTTCCAAATACATGCTTCGTGAAAGCTTATCGAAATCAATCTGCCTGTCGCAACTAATAGTATATCCAAAATCCTTTGCCATATTATGGGTTTTTAGATTATTGTTTTAGATATTCTGATATTTGAATAGCAGCTGCACGAGCGTCATTAATGGTATTTTCAATGGTTTTAGGCCCCGTACAGGCTCCGGCAACGAAAATCCCGGGGACCGAACTTTTTGTGGATTCGTAATGCGTATCGGCAATGCTATAGAATCCATCATCCTCAATCTGAAGATTTAATAATTCTTTTATTTTTTTTGTTTTTGCAGAAGCAATCATCCCCACCATTAATATTACCTTATCGACATTCATTTTTAATGGTTTGCCCAGAAGAGTATCCTCGGCTTTCAACATAACGGATCCATCAGGATTTTCAAATGCTTCCGATAAACGACCGCGAATAAACTGGATACCATGTTTAACCTGAGCATCACGATAAATATCTTCGAACTTACGCCCGAACATTCGTAAATCCATATAGAAACAAAAAACTTCGGAATCGGGCAAATGCTCTTTGATTTCAATCGCCTGCTTAACGGCTGTAATACAACAAACCTGCGAACAATAAGTGTGGCCGGCCTTTTCATCGCGAGATCCCACGCAATGGATAATCCCAATGCGCTTGGGCGCAGTGCCTGAAGTTGTTTTTAATTCATCCTCATCTCGAAATATTTGCTCCAGATCGGCTGAAGTAATCACATTATCATAAATTCCATAACCATATTCTTCTTTTTTCTGAGCGTCAAACACATCAAATCCTGTAGAAACAAGAATTGCATCAGTTTTTAAGTCGGTTCCATCACTCAAGCCTACAACAAAATGCAGTTTATTTTTTATTACGGATAGAACTTCGGTATTTAAATGCTTATGAATACCTTGATGAATTTGCGATTTTAATTTACCCAGTAAATCAGAAGCATTAGAGTTATCGGGAGAAAGTGAATGCCACCGGTTAAGTTTGCCTCCCAATTTATCAGATTGTTCCACGATTGAGACTGCATAGCCCATTTGAGAAAGCCTTACCGATGCTTCCATGCCCGCAACTCCACCGCCTATAACTAATACATGTTTCATATTTAAAAATTATGGAAGTTTTGGAAGTTAAGGGAAGTTAAGGGAAGTTATAAAAACTCAATTCTATCTTCTTTACCTCTCTATCTTCTTTACCTTTTTTAACTTCTCTATCTTCTTTACCTTCTTTAACTTCTCAATTTTCTTTACCTTCCATATTTAATACACCTTTAATACCGAAGGTTTTTCAGGTTTGCCAATAAATTCACCATCAGATCCTAAATATTTCTGGCTCAAATCATAGGGTATACCAATCTTATCAAGCAAAGGCTCCACGGCCACTTGATGAGTTTGCAAACCCAAATCCCAAGGGTTGTAACCAAGCACTATACCAGTAAGTTCTTCGTATGTGAGTACAGGAATTCCATGTCCGTTTTCGCCATAGGTAATTCCCTCCATCTCGCTGATAGCATATTGCCAACGATCCAGAAAATAAGGACAACCAGGGCAATTTGTAAGTATAAAATCCGGTTTGTATGGTGTCATCGATTCAAACTTCTTTCTGGAGCTGGCTATGGAAAATCCGCGGTTGGCTTTAACAATGTATTGTCTGAAGCCAAACCCACAGCAATGACGCCGTTCGGGGTAGTCCACCACTTCGCCTCCAAAGGCTTCTATCATCCCTACCAACACGTAAGGATACTCAGCTCCTCCTATCCCTTTGTGAGGAAACATTTTTGAATAATGGCATCCTATGTGTTCTACAACTTTCAAAGGTTGACCAGTATTCAGGTTAATTAGTTTGTATTTGCTTTTAGCAGCTATTTCGTTTCGAAATTTATAGATTATATCGCTGGCATGAGCAAGGCTTTTTGGTTTTTCAAACTCCCGTTTGGTAGCTTTCCATAACATTTCTCTTGCTTTTTGTTCCATTTCGGGAAAATGTTCCCACATATCAAGAATTTCGGTATATAAGCCAAATGAGGTTATGCAGGATGCAACATAATTCAGGTATCCCGATTGTGTCATCAGCGAAAATTGGCGGGCAATTACCGTCATGGTTGTTTCGATAGTAACCAGATCGGAATGATAAACGATTCCGGTGCAGGTAGTATGGCGAGCATCTTCGTGAATAGTTTTACCTAATTCTTCGCGCAAAACTCGCAAAAAAGTAGTTTCAGATGCAGGGAAGAAATTTTGACGAATACAACTTCTGGCATAAAAATAATTGTCAGAAGCTATTTCCTTCTGATATTCTTTCCAAAGAGTTTTTTTTCCTTCTAGTTTCATTGTTTCGTTAACTAATTTTTGTTGATCATATATCGTAAATACATCATCAAAATTATTTTTGGTGATCCCCGTTATTCGTGGTAAAGATATAATCGAAATATTCGTTATTGTGTGTTTCATCAAAGCCCATCCCCATTTCTTCGGCTTTTTTACGAGAACATTCTTCGATGTTTTCAAATCGATCGAGGCCACCGGTAACTTCAAAAATCTTATAAATTTCATCGAGAGCATCCTGTGGAATGCGACGTAGGACGCCATTTCCTTCGCCCTGATAATTGGCCCCAAGACGTTTCATCACCATATGAAGATTGGCATGTTCCCAATCCCAAATGGGGCCTTGTTCAGGAAAATTTGTGGTGGTAAGAGCTTCGGGATACATGCAATAACCGTATTTAAGAGACCACTCACCAACAGTGCGCTTTAGCACTAACTGCTGACGACCTTTTTCAGATTCGGTAAAACATCCTAATTCCTGAGAAACAGCCCGCAGAGCCATAATAATTAACCCGGGCGTATTGTTGCGCGGACAACGCGTTTTACAGCTCATGCACTCGCCGCAATACCAAATGGCTTCCCCTTTAAGCAGTTCTTCGATTTTTTCTTCATTCCCACTTTGCACATCAATCATAATTTGACGTGGATCGTAGTTATAAAATTCCGCAGCCGGACAAATGGCAGTGCATGTACCACAATTGATACAAGCATTCATTCCTTCCTCATAACGAATGTCTTGGTGAAGTTTATCGATAAGGCGACCCATGATTGTAATTATGCTGGTTGAGACAAATGTAGGCCAAACTCCAACAACAAAAAATGAGTACTAAACAGTAATTTATGGTAAGTTTTTATAGGGTGGTATTTTTACTACCTTCGCTAATTCGAAGCTATGAAAATTCATTGCCGAGGGCTTAAGCCGACGGCAATGAATTAATTTTGTCACCCACCATTTTTATCCTGGATGTTGGAAGGCTATCGGGATAGTTTTTACAGATGTATTCAATCATTTTCTCGCGAATTAAAACTCTTAGATCCCATGATTTTGAAGAATCCGACGCTGAGACTAATATCCTTACTTCTACAGTTTTCTCTGTTGCATTCGTAACCTGCAGGTTGCTCACAACGCCATCCCATTGATCAGTTCCCTGTAATATTTTATTAAGTTCTGCCCGCAATGCGTCAAATGGAACGCTATAATCGACATATAATAATACCGTTCCAAGAATATTGGACGTCACACGTGTCCAGTTTTGAAAGGGTTTTTCGATAAAATAGGTGATGGGTAAAATTAATCGTCGGTTATCCCATATTTTCACAACCACATAAGTAAGTGTAATTTCTTCGATTCTACCCCATTCACCTTCTACAACAACCACATCGTCAATTCTAAAAGGCTGACTTATAGCAATTTGAAAACCAGCAAAAACATTGGCTATACTTTTTTGTGCTGCAAAACCAACGATAATACCCATAACACCTGCAGAAGCCAGCAAACTTATACCAACCTGGCGTACTTTGTCGAAAGTCATTAATATTGCTGCGGTAGCTAAAACTATAATAATAAGTACAATAATCTGTTCGATGATCCTAAACTGGGTATACATCTGGCGGGCATGAAGGTTGTCCTTGCTATCAATATCGTATCTTCTCATCATAATTATACGTGCAAGATCAACCACCTTGATAAGAATCCAACCCAGTGTGATGATTACAAAAATTGAAATGGAATGTTGAATAATATTCTGGAGCGAAACATCAAACTTTAGGAAAGGCTCGACTACGACCATAGCTACAAAAATGATAATAAATAATGCCGGACCTTTGAATTTTTCGGAATACAACAGAAATTTTTCGCCTATACCGAATGACTTCCTGATTTTTTTTAGAATTTTAAAAATCAAGACACTTAAAATAACAACAATAATAATGGTTAAACAAAACAATCCCAATGACTCCAGCCTATTGCTGTTAACAACTTTAAGTGAGTCAATTTCAGAAATATTGGTGAACAAAAGCATCGTTTTCTAAATTAAAATACTGTTTAAACTAAAACTTGACGTCCTTTAAATATCTATCAATTTATTCCTTATCGCATACATTACCAAATGGGCTGTGTTTTTCGAGTTGGTTTTGTCCAGCAAATTGGCACGGTGTTTATCAACGGTGCGTTTACTAATGTGAAGCATTTCGGCAATTTCCTGGTTGGAATAACCAATACAAATTTCTTTCAGTACTTCGAGTTCTCGATCGGAAAGATTCTCAACTAATTCCTGATTTATTTGAGTTGTTCTAATGTTTTTCACCACGTTGTACAACAATTCCTGGGAGAAATATTTTCCGCCGCCATGCACCGAGGTAATGGCTGTTTTCACTTCACTGATGTCAGAGTTTTTTAACATAAAGCCGCTAACTCCGGCTTCAATCATTTTATAATAATATTCCTCCTCGCCATACATCGAAAGGCAGATCACCTTCAGTCCCGGAAATTTTTCGAGCGCTTTGGTGGTAGCCTGTATGCCATCCATTTCGGGCATATCAATATCCATAAGAACAATATCGGGTAATAATTTATCAAGCAATTCCAGAAACTCAACACCATTGGATGCTTCTGCAATCACACTAAAATTCCCAGCATTGGTTAGTAATAACTTCATACCGTTTCGAAAAAGACTGTGATCGTCGACTATTATTATAGTTATGAGAGACATATCGATTTTTGATTTTAGATTTTGATTAAAATCCTTCAAAGTATTTTAATTTATTTCTTATTCCAATTTATTTCATTATCCGTACTTCCCTTCTTCATGCAAAATACAACTATTTCTAAATCTTCACCCTTATCAATACTTTGGTTCCACTTTCTCGTGTGCTCTCTACATCCATTTTACCTTTTATTGAGTTTACTCTGGACAACATATTAGGATAGCCCATTCCGTGCGTTGTTGGGTTATCGATAACAATTTCATTCACATCAAAACCAATACCATCGTCGGAATATGAGAAGAGAATAGTTTTATGCTGACAATTGAGATTAATTTCAACATTTCGTGCATTAGCATGTTTCATCGTATTGTTAATAAGCTCGCATGCAACGCGATATAGCACTACTTCAACATTGTCTTCGAAGCGACGGTTAAAGCCATTGGAATCGAATTGAATATGAACTACTTTACTATCAATTTTATTCGAGAAATCCTTGATAGCGCTGGCCAATCCAAAATTATTAAGAATATGCGGGCTCAGATTGTTCGATATCTCTTTAATACTTTTTATCGATTCATCAATTACATGTGCCGTATTTGCAATGATCTCCTTACGTGAAGGGTCGCTATCCATCAGTGATAGCGTTGATACCGACATCTTAACAGTCGAGAGCAGGGGACCCAAGCCATCATGAAGGTCCTTGGCAAACCGCTTGCGTTCTTTTTCTTCCGTCTGAATGATGGCATTCAATACCCTGTTTTCAGCTTCACGCCTTGATTGCTCCACCTTCTTGATAAAGTTAAATATCTTACGAATAAACAACACCCCAACGGTAATGCAAAGCGATGTAGCCAAGCCCATCCAGATAAAAATAACATTCATATCGATGGGTATCTTCTCATACAACACAGGTATAAGCTCAAACAGCCGGTTAACTGCCATAATTAGAAATCCCATGGATATTAATATCCACGAAACATTATATTTTGTAACCTTGGTTAACCTTATTGCGGCAACGGCAGCAACAAATTGGAGCAATATGGAAAGTATGAGTGCGATCTGGGTTACCATTTTTGGATACAAAATTTTGTACTCCAAAAATAGGAATATATAATAGAAATTACCACAGTCGATTTGTAAAGTTAACTTATCATTTTTGTTTCGCGCCAATTAAGTAGTTACTTTTGAAAACCGAAAACAATATTTACACATTATGCGAATTGACATCATCACCGTTTTACCTGAACTTATCGAAAGCCCCCTGAATCATTCAATTGTTAAAAGAGCAAAAGACAAAAATCTTGTAGAGATTATTGTCCATAATTTACGCGATTATTCCACGGACAAACACAAACGCGTGGATGATTATGCTTTTAGCGGCGATGCCGGCATGGTAATGATGGTTGAACCGATTTTTCGGGCAATTAACGATCTGAAATCTCAACGCACTTATGATGAAATAATTTACACATCTCCGGATGGTAAAATGCTGAACCAGCAACGTTCAAATTATCTGTCGACATTGAAAAATATCATCATTCTTTGTGGACATTACAAAGGCATTGATCAGCGTGTGCGCGATAATTTAATAACTATGGAAATTTCCATTGGCGATTACGTGCTTAGCGGAGGCGAACTTGCAGCAGCCGTAATAACTGATAGTATTGTTCGCCTTATACCTGGCGCACTGGGTGATGAAACTTCGGCGCTAACTGATTCTTTTCAGGATAACCTTTTAGCGCCACCAGTGTATACTCGACCGGCAGAATTTAACGGCTGGAAAGTTCCCGAAATATTACTCAGCGGAAACGATGCTTTGATTGAAAAATGGAAGTTCGAACAATCCATGGAACGCACTAAACGACTTCGCCCTGAATTGTTAGATGAATGGGGTGAGGATTAGCGTTTTTTTTCTTATATTTATTCGAAATTAATGAAAATATATGTCGCCTACAGTTCTGATAATTGGATCATTTCGTTTTCATTTTTATTCCGATGAAAGAAACGAACCCCCACATATTCATGTTTTCAACTTCTGATGGAGAGTGCAAGTTTTGGCTTCGACCAGTTAAACTGGCATCGAACATTAACTTACCTCCTCACATAATTAGAAAAATTGAAAAAATAGTTTATCAAAATGCTGAAACCTTAACTGAAAAATATTATGAATTTTATAAATCATAGTTCTGATGCAATTGCAGAACCAGTTGCAATGAAAACATGGGTTGAAAAGCGTATTGTTTTCATCGAACTTACCGATGGACGTATCATCGGCTTTCCGGCTAATCGTTTTAAGATATTGAAAAATGCTACTGATGTGCAATTAAAAGAAGTAACTATTCGTTTAAATGGATTTGCTCTGCGATGGGAAAAAATTGACGAAGATATTACTGTTAAAGGTATCCTTGCAGGAAATTTTCAGCTTTCCGAAGATTAAAACCCTACCTGTGACAAATCGCCTTGTAATCGCAGTATTCACAAACCTTTTTGTCTGCCACTTTTGTGAAAGACAGCTGCGGATCAAATATCTCCTCCAGCAATTGTTTTAAACTATCGGCATATTCGTCTTTTACCTGATGGAAGCTATCAACAAATTCCTTTTTGCCATAAAATAGGCGCGACTCAAATTTCAACCCGAAAATTTCGCGCATACCATAAATACCCGGAATAATTGGTAAATCCCGGTAATTATCATTCTCACTCAAGATATATGAGTACATAAGAATCTGAAGCGCTTCCTTACTTTGGTTCTTGCCCTCTGCCTCAAATAATCCGGAAATGTCACCAAACTTACGATTGATCGGCCCGGTTTTATAATCAATCACCCGCACTGAATTTTCGTTTTTATCAATCCGGTCA
>JANXXY010000349.1 GCA_025350365.1 Bacteroidales bacterium
TGTTATTCCACTATCTTTCAATATCTGCGAAACGCTGTCGCCGCTTGCAAGAATACCCAAAAGGATATGTTCAATAGAAACAAACTGATCGCCAAAGTCTTTTGAAATGGCAATCGCCTTTTGCAATGCCGCATTGGCCGCTGGAGATAAATATTCCTCACCTCCTACAACTTTTGGATATGACTCAATAACTTTGTCGAGGACTTTGGTAAGATTTGAAATATTTATATTTTGCTTGTTCAAAAGAAAAGAAACTACATCCTCCGCTTCGGTCATCAATCCTTTTAAAAGATGACCATTCTCTACCGCCTGATTCTGATGAGCATGAGCCAGAGTTGAAGCTTTTTGAACCGCTTCCTGAGATTTTATCGTAAAATTGTTTAAATTCATAGTTCTAAGTATTATTAATTTAATACTTCGGTATATTTTTTAAAAATACTGATAATGAGTATTAATTCAAAAACCGAAATTAATTTTAACTAGTTAATCGCCAATTATTTTCAAATTATATCATTTTCAAATTTTCAAATTTAACGAAGTGTTGTAGTTATGATATGAACAAAAGTGTTGCCAATTGTAATATTTAATAAATGTACAGTTTTTATGGCAGTCAAGACCCTTTTTATTCTGCCTTTTTGACATCATAGGGATAATCCTCATCTATGGATCATATAAATGAAGAAAATTTTACCTAACACCCAATACAATGAAAACAAATTATAAGCAATTTTTATCTATAACAGTTGCTTTAATTATTGGGTGTGCTTATCAGCATGCGGCGGTTGCACAGAAAAATCCCAAACGGATATATATCCAGAATGATAAAAAGAAGAAGATTTCGATAAAATTTAAGTACATCAATAATTTGATCATCATTCCCGTGAGGATTAATAATTCCGATACACTTAATTTCATACTTGATACAGGAGTAAGCAATACCATTTTACAAAATAACAGTCCTCCAGGACTGAAGCCTTTAAAATATTCCAAAGATTTTGTTATAAATGGTTTGGGAGATGGAAAAAGCCTGCTTGCACATCATTCTATTGAAAACGATATAAACATATGTGGCCTGGTAGGAGAGCATCAGGATCTATTGGTAATAGAAGACAATGAACTAAAGTTGTCTAACTTTCTTGGAATACCCATCCATGGTTTAATTGGCTATGAATTATTCAAAGATCTGATTGTTGAAATTAACTACGATCAGCAGGTTGTTACGTTAAATTCCCATAAAAAATACAAATATAAGGGGAATAGTAGCCGGCAGATAACAGTCCCAATGATGATAGAGAGTTCCAAACCTTATATAAACGCTATCATCACCCAATCTGACAGTTCCGAATTGCCTGTTCGGTTTCTACTGGATCTGGGAGCAAGTTATGCCATGTGGGTAAACATGCAGTCGGCACCAACATTTAAATTGCCTGCAAAAAATGCACCGGCCTATCTGGGATTGGGTTTAAGTGGAATAGTGATGGGAAAAATCGGGAGAGTACCGAAAGTATCAATCGATAAATTTGATTTTACCAATGTATTGGTTTCATTCCCCGATACTATTTCGCTCAGTTATGCATCATATCAGGATAATCGACAAGGAAGTTTTGGCGCCGAAATGTTGAGCCGTTTTAATCTTATTATCGATTATCGTGGACAAAAACTTACATTAACGCCAAATAGCCACTACAAGCGACCATTCCGGAGCAATTTGAGTGGTATGGAAGTTTCGGCGGTAATACCGGGACAACCCGTATACATCGTTTCCTATATCCAACAGGTATCGCCAGCCCATAAGGCAGGATTAGAAGTTGGTGACAAAATTATTCAAATTAACGGAGAGCAGGTAAGTAATCTTTCCATTTCAGAAATTAACGGGCTTTTTATCCAACGACCGGGTAAAAAAATCCATATCCGGTTTAACCGTAATGGTGTTGAAAAAAACGCTTCTTTTGTGTTGACAGATGTCTTGTAAAATTGAGAGTTATAAAAAATTTATAAAATAGTCAGTCACTTTCTGCATAAGATGCAATCTGTCACGACCCATAACATTGTGTTCGTGGGTGGGATAGATGAAATAATCGACCTGCTTATTGTTTTTAATACAATTCTCAATAAACATCAGGCTATTCTGCCATACCACTGTTGGATCCTGTCCGCCATGAATGATCAGGAGTTTTCCCTTTAACTGATTGGTTTTATCCAAACAACTTGATTTCGCATAACCATCAGGGTTTTCCTGAGGAGTATCCATATAACGCTCGCCATACATTACTTCGTAGTATTTCCAATCCATAACCGGTCCGCCTGCCACTCCAACCTTCACTGTTTCGGGATATGTAAGCATAAGTGATGTGGTAATGAAGCCGCCATAACTCCAGCCATGCACCCCAATACGCGTAGAGTCGGCAAATCCCTGTTTCTTTAAATAATTAATTCCGGACATCTGATCTTTCATCTCTGTCACACCTACTTGCCCATGGATTATGTTTTCGAAATCGCGCCCACGATTTGCCGAGCCTCTGTTGTCGAGAGTAAAACACACGAACCCTTGCTGTGCCATATATTGCAGCCAAAGTTCAGTTCTGTTACTCCATTGATTAAGAATAAGCTGCTCGTGAGGCCCTCCATAAACATACACAATTACAGGATATTTTTTCAGAGAATCGAAATTTGAAGGTTTTATTAAACGATAATACAAAGGAGTTTTACCATCATCGGCAACTAAAGAAGAAATGGAAGTTTCTCCAAGTTGATAATCATTTAATGGATTGCCCGAAGAATATACATTCCGTACAAAACGTCCGTTAGTTTGCAATAAGTCAGTGTTTCCGGTAACTTTTTGAGATGAATAAGTATCTAAAACAAATTTTCCATCGGAACTTATTTCGCAAGTGTGAACCCCTGATATGGATGTTATTTGTATTATCTTATCGCTTTTGAGGTTTACCCTGCACAAATGCTTCTCCAATGGATTATTGATATTTGCCTCAAAAAAGATATCTCCTGATGAATAATTTATATCAGGAAGATTCGAAACTTCCCATGAGCCTTTGGTTAGCTGTTTCACAAGCGCTCCATTACCATCATACAAGTAGAGGTGGTTGAATCCATCTCTTCGGCTTTGCCAGATAAACCGGTTTGATTTGTCATCCAGAAAAAACATGGGTTTCAGAGGTTCAACATAATGAGAATCTGTTTCTTCAAATAATGTTTTTACAAATTTCCCTGACAAGGCATCATATTGGTTCAGCCACATATGATTTTGTTCCCGGTTCAGTACCGCAATAAAAACATTTTTCTCGTCGGGACTCCAGGATATATTCGTAAGGTAATGATCAAGAGGTTCACCAGTTTCAAGATAAATGATTTTGTTATTTTTGATATCGTAAACTCCAACTTTAACCTGATGACTTGTCATTCCGGCCATTGGGTATTTAATATTCCGAAGTCTGGCTATACGTGTGGTTACATCAACGAGGGGATAATCAGTCACCATCGTCTCATCCATCCGGTAAAATGCCAGATAATTCCCTTCAGGCGACCAGAATGTTCCTTTATTAATACCAAACTCATTGCGGTGCACGGCATCTGCATAAGCTATTCCTTTACCTCCATCATTGGTAATCCGGACGTTTTTATTGTTAACCGACAGGTATAAATTACTATCGATTGTAAAAGCTAACCGAAAAGATTTTTTGTACAAATCGACATTCAAAGCATTTTCAGGCAATGCAACCTGATTAATCGCGGTTTTTTTTAATAAATCAAAAACAGAAAATGTATTGTTATTAGAAATAAGAAGTTGATTAGTATTTAGCGCTTCATATGTTGGAAAGGAAGTGTAATTAGCATTTAATGCTGCGTTTATTTTTTCGAGGGTTACCAGACAATTTGAGGAATTTGTTTTAACATTTACCTGAAGTATTACATTGCCAGACTCATATAGATAATTATCACTTCCCTTTTGCCATTGCAATTGCTTTAAAGACGAAGGACTAAATTTTGAAGAGTACCTTAAAAAGATATCCTCCAACATTAAATTTTTTTTCTGCGAAAAAACCAAGTCGGAATTAGCACCAAATAAAGCTATGAAAATCAGTAATAATAAGTTTCTCATTGTATAAATGTTTTAAAAAAACCGATAAACTCTAAATAAATTTTATAATATTAATCATTTTTTAAAACCTACGATCGCGGTATACGTAATAATGATTGTACTTTTAAAAAATGAAAATGTTAAAGTATTTAATAATTCTGACTCTACCAGTTTTTTTTATTTCGTGTAATCGGGAAACAAAAAAACCTGAAGATTCAGCATCTTTGTTTGATTCAGATAGCATTTCAATACGACTAAAATATTCCGATGTGTTATTTGAGGTTCCTTCACCGTATCATACTTCTTTATGCCTAAAAAATTTAAATATCAGGTTTGATGAGCGACTGTTAAGTTCACAGACTAATATAAAAAACTACACTACCACTTATAACAAAGCAATTGCAATTGGTATTTATGGAACAGATATTTGTTATTTAAACCTTTACGATCAGAAAGACTTTGCCTTGAAATATATGGATCGTTTAAACAGATTATTAAACGATATGGAAATTCTGCAAGGTTTGGATAAATCGGATATCAAAAAAGTTGAAGAAAATTTAGGAAATAACGACTCAATCATTTATTATTTATCGGCATTATACCACAAAGGAGACAAGTATTTATTTGAAAACGACCGCAGCGATATTGGATCGCAAATAATTGCAGGCGGATGGATCGAGAGCATATATATACTTACCCGTTTATATCAAAAAAATAATAACGAGAAGATTCTTAATTTAATTTTGTACCAGAGCCAAATTCTTGATAACTTAATAAAATTGTTGGCACCCTATTATGAGAAGTCAAAAGAATACACCGAATTAGTTGATTCACTAATAAATATTGCCTACGAATTTGATTTAATTGATAATGAAGAACTTAATTTTGAAACAAACACTGATACTGCAAAACACCTGACAACGATCAACAATCATTCAAAATTTATTTTAACTGGGTCAAATTTAGATCATCTTTTTAAACTTGTTAACGACATAAGAAATAGACTCATATAATAAATTAATGGAAATTAAAGATATTATCGATAGCATTCAGGTGCCGAAAAACAAGAACCAAGAACCAATAGTCAATAGTCAAGAACCATGGCTACTTCCGTTAGGGGGTTTAACGTTCTCAATACGCTGGCTAACGAAGTACAAATTACGGCTTTCGATTTTGATCATTTTTCTGAATATCATTTTTTCAATGCAAATAATAGGTCAGGATAATCGCTCGGATAATGACTGCCTTGCGCAATTGGAAAAATCGTTTATAACTGACGGTCAGGATCACCAAATAACAATTCACAACTCAAAATTTTCACAACTACATGTAATTTTCTATCCTCAATTTACATATCGTGTTGTTATATGTGATAAAAATGAAAAAATTCCTATTGAATTTAACCTTACCAAAGAGCATGGCGAAGTTATTTTTAACAATGAAACCACAAAATACAAACGTGAATGGAATTTTAAATTCAGTTCCTTAATGAAAGGAATAATTAATATTAAATTAATTTCAAAAGATATTAAAGAGCAAACAATTAAGATTATTATCGCGTACAAAATAACCGATGAGAAATAATATATTCTCAATTTATGAGTGAACAGATTCTAAAAGCGTTAATGCAGTTATTTGCTATTATTGCCCGACCCCACAGTAACCGGCATGATAGGAGGGTTGTGGTTGAAAATTTCCTTAAACGGCAGCTTAATGCCGAGCTTGTTCAGGAGTATTTGACGGTTTTTGAGGATTATGATGAGATGCATCAGACTAAGTTATCGGAAAAGAATCGCAGCGACAAACGCACCTCGGCAAGTTCGGTGCGTCTTTTAGTAATTTGTGCTGAACTAAATGAGGAGTTAACACAAAAACAGAAAGTTATTGTATTAATCCAGTTTTTGGAATTTATTAATTCCGATATACGTCCATTGGAAGGTTTAACCGAACAAGAGCTGGTTTTCATTTCTACTGTATCGGATTCATTTAAAATACCGACCGATGAATTTTCTTTGATTCGCGATTTTGTTTTATACCCATCCGATTATATACAATCGACCAATAAGGTTATCATTATAAATAATATAAAAGGATTTCAAATGGATGGAATCCGCCATATTTATTCTGATGGACTCGAAGGACAAGTTCATGTTCTGCATGTTGCAATAGCCAACTTATTTCTGGTTCGCTACATCGGAGAAAGCGAAATATATCTCAACGGACAACTGCTGCCATACGATAAAGTTCAAGTGTTTAATACTGGTTCCAGCATACGTAACCCACAAATTAAACCTATCTATTTCAGTGATGTGGTTTCTTTTTTCCATGATGGAATGGATGGATCGAAAATTATCCTCGAAGTAAAGGATATCGAATACCGTTTTAAAGGCGGTAAAGTTGGGTTACAACAAATGAATTTTACAGAAGAATCCGGTCGTTTGGTGGGTATTATGGGAGCTAGCGGAGCCGGAAAATCTACATTATTGAACGTACTAAACGGTTCAAGCAAGCCATCATGTGGTGAAATATTGGTTAATGGGATTAATATTCATACTCAAAAGAAAGAAACTGAAGGAATTATTGGTTATGTTTCGCAGGATGATCTTCTGATAGAAGACCTTACCGTTTTTGAAAACCTATACTATAATGCCAAACTTTGTTTCGATAATGTATCAGATCCAAAGATTCGCGATATCGTAAGCGACATGTTAAATAGTCTTGGACTTTTCGATATTAAAGATATGAAAGTTGGCTCTCCTTTGAATAAGAAAATAAGTGGTGGGCAACGAAAACGATTAAACATTGCACTGGAACTTATTCGCGAACCAAGCATCCTTTTTCTTGATGAGCCAACATCAGGACTTTCATCCCGCGATTCCGAAAATATTATGGATTTGCTTAAGGAATTAACATTTAAAGGAAAATTGGTTTTTGTAGTGATTCATCAACCATCATCGGATATTTTTAAAATGTTCGATAAACTTCTCATCCTTGATTCGGGTGGTTATTTAATTTATAATGGCGATCCTATCGAATCGATCATTTACTTTAAATCGAGGATGCATCATGCTAACTGGAATGAAAGTGAATGTCATATTTGCGGAAATGTAAACCCCGAGCAGGTATTCAATATTGTTGAATCGCGTGTTCTTGATGAATACGGCAAAATTACCCTTACC
>JANXXY010000355.1 GCA_025350365.1 Bacteroidales bacterium
ATAAAAAAGCACCTTTTAACCTGAAAAAATTTGTGTTACCCCAGAAATAAAAAATAAAACATCATTGAATTGTTTAATAGATACTTATGAATTTATGTAAAGCAAGTTGGGTTAAATTCTATGGTGATTGATGACAAAAGGTTAATGATGGAATTATTTCTACTATAATGCCGTCCCGATGGGAATGAAAAATCGTTTGCAGATAACGGTTTTTTACCATAATGCCGTCCCGATGGGACTGAAAAATTGGTCTATTCCAACCCAAAACTCCTTTAAACGCCCATTGCAACAATCTGTTAATTAAGTCTTCGGGTTTTTGAAGATTAGCTTTGGCTTGTTGTTTTGGGCTACAATTTTGATACTAAATTTGTCGTGCACCCACATTTTATTATTGCATTCACATAGCTTTCTTAGTTATAGAACCCGATGAAAAAGGCCGCCGGATACTAAATTTAAGTTCCGGCGGCCTTCGATCTTTTGTGCTTTTCTAATGTCCTGCTAGTTATTCTACCAGTACTTTGTCGGTAACCACCCATTCAGTGGTAGATACCCTAATGTAGTAAATTCCCCTCGGCAAAGCGTAAACATCTATTTGTTCGAGGTATTGGGTGAAACCGCTTAATTTTCGCGAAACTACCACTTTTCCATTGACGGATAACACTTGTATAACCACCGGTTCATCCTTTTTAAGATTCAGTTTCACGTTCAGTATATCTCTTACCGGGTTGGGATAAATCGTCATCTCAGCTTGATCACTTAGTTTTTTGATTCCGGTGTTAAGAATATAAACCGAATCACTCGCCGCGCAGCCATTATTGTCTGTAACCGTTACTTTATATAGCCCTTTGGTTATTACTGAGAATGTTGAACTGTTCGAACCATCCTGCCATTTATAAGTTGCAAATCCAGCACCAGGGTCTAAAACTTTCGGCCATGTGGATAATTTTACCGTATCATTTGTTGCGCCAAAGTCGTTAATCTTGGGTAACCCAAACACAGCAACAGTGAAATCCTTCGAATTATTTGCAGCAACCTTGTCAATTCCATATACTAATGATGTATTGAAGGCATAAGTTTTAACCGCTGATAAATCTTCAACGCCATCAAAATTAAAGGATAATGAATCTCCCGGTGTCCCGTTAAATATAACGTCTTTCGTTTTTTCGGCTGCTCCGTCAAGTTGATATTTGATGGTGAACGGTTGATCTGTAAGCTTGATATTACCTGTGTTCCTAATTCTAATACCCACAGTTTCAGTACTGGTGAGTTTACAATTTTTCGATGGAATAATAAAACTACTAACCGCTAAATCTACAATATTGCCTTTTACGAAAACTCTGTTTGTTGAGTCACAACCATGAGAATTCGTGACTTTTACTGAGTAAGAGCCTGAAGTTGGCGCTGAAATAGTTTGAGTTAATTCGTTGGTATTCCATAGATACGTATATCCCGGTCCTGCTCCAGCATCAAGTATAATGGGCAGCTCAACTCTTAACGTATCGATACCGAAATTTATGGATGGATTGCCATACACATTAATAATTTGTGATGTCTTATTATTTTCGGGCATCACATCAATTCCAAAGATTAATCCGGCTGTAATTGTATATGTTCCAGGGGCAGCCAAATTGGCCTTTTGGATAAAAGTATAAATCTGAGAGATTCCATCATTTGCTGTCAGCTTAAACGATTCGGAAATAGAATCGGCATTATTAATTTTATACCACACTGTAATATTTTCATCAACACGGCCATTATAACCTTTATTGGTAATTTTTAGTGCAATATTTTCAGTAGTTTTCCTGGTACAAGCATCTTCAAGCAATATTTTTGTTAGCTCTAAATCATATACCTGGAAAAAGATTATTGTTGAATCCATTCCCGTACATCCATTCTGATCGGTTACCCATACTTTATATAAACGATTTGGATCGTTGTTATGAATTGGGGTGATCACGTAAGAAGTATCGGTTGATCCGTCCTGCCATAAATATGATTTAAAACCAATACCGGGATCAAGAGTATATTTCAATGCCCTCTTATTACCACTAGGAGGAAGATCCGGATGAGGATTGCCAAACACTTGAATAGTTTGCACAATACTGTCGTTTGTGGTTCGAATATCGCCTGCCAATATCGCTCCAGCCATTATCTTGTGGTTTGTAATTTTGCTAAGATTTACTGTTTTACTGAATGAATAAGAAATGCTGTCGCCAGGCCGCAGTTCACTCGCAAGCTTTAAGGTTTGGCTATAAAAGGCGGTATCGTTTATCCGGTATCTCATATCAATATCCTCTGAGGTTGCAATGGTATCGGTACCAAAGTTCATAAGCTTAACATTGATATAAGTAGTTGTTGGAAGAGAACAGGAACTTATTGGGCCTGTAATCCGTTTGATACCCAAATCATGAACTTTTAACCGCACATTAATTGAATCGTTGACTTCGCATCCGTTTACATTGGCAACAGTTACCAAATACTTCCCCGACAGGCTTACCACCATTGAATCTGTAATATTAGCATCACTCCATTTGTATGATGTAACCCCGCTTGTAGCGATTGGCCGAATAGTATACGAAAGTTTTGGAATAGTAACATCCGGACCCAAGTCCACTGTTGGGTAACCATGTATTTGAAAATTGCGGAAACTTAAAGGAATTGTATCGTTCAGCTTATTGATATCAGCCGGATAGGCGGTAAATACGATTAAAGTATGTGCACCAATAGATAGATTCAAAGGTTTTCTTGAAAGAGTAGCTTGAACCATAGTTCCCGGATCAAGTTTTGAAGTAAGGAATAGCGTATCATTCTGTACTACTGCTCCATCCAGTTTCAACTGAATTGGAATAGTGTCATTCGTTTTAAGAGTATCAGTTCCGAAATTTTTAATTTCCACTATTGGATTCATGCTAGTGCCATACCCACAATTGGTAATTGGCTTAATAATTTTTGTAATCCCAATATCTGAGATTAACAATTTTACGTAGGTACTATCCTTTGTAACGCAACCCGTGTTATTATTAGTAACAGTAAGGCGATGGCGCCCGAGACCTGTGTTTTTAACTTTTAGTAAAGCATTATGTTCATCTAAAGCAGGAATCGGAGGATATTTCCAGATATATGAAAAATATGCTGAATCAATAGCCTGTATAATAGCTTTGTTAGGCCTGTTAGTGTAAACTGTATCTTTTAAACCGGTAACAGGGTTTGAATTAACCGTAATACTGATAATGGAAGTATCGTTGGCGGCACCCCTGCCTGGTCCATAAAAGTTAGGATCCGATTCATTACGGGTAAAGACTTTAATGGTATAATTGCCTATAGCCTGCAGGTTTACAGATTTTGTCATGGTAAACTGACGATCAGTTCCTTTAGCCAATATGCTTCCCAGTATAAATTTTTCTGAAATAATGGCAGATTGATTTACTTTAATGCCAATAATAATAGAATCGGTTGCTTGAATATCCCTTATGCCAAAGTTTTTAACTGTAACTTTTAACTTATCTGGATTGGAGTTGGTGCCAAACTGACAGGAAGGGGTAACTAAATTATCAATAGATGTAACACCCACGTCAACCGGAGCATTATAAAGCTTGAAATCGTCGAAGGCAAATCCATCTGCTGTGTATGTGGATGATGAATCACTTTTTAAGGCTATCCTAAATCTTACTTTTGGGCCTACGGTTGCTAAAGGTAAAACTTGTTTTTGCCTCATCCAAATTTGATTTCCCGCCAAGTTTTTTGTACGATCAGTCCATCCGGGAATTCCTTTAAAGGCTTTAATTGTATCGTTATACCAATTCCAATTAAAGGTATATGCGTCTTTAGCCACATATTGCCAGGTGGCGCCTTGGTTGAGTGAGTATTGTAAAATTACTCCATCGTATTTGTTTACTGTATAATAATTTGAATTAAAATCGACTATGGGAAGCGTGTTGGTGTCGAAAATATAACATGGACTCACAACGTGCGACTTTTCATATAGGTTATATTTACCAGTTTCCCCTTCAGTAATCCATGATTTTATGCCCTCGCCCGGGGTTTTAATATAATTGTTGTTTGGCCCTTTCAGCTTCCAGGAAGGCAGTACACCACCTGATGCCCAAAAAACAGTATCTTCCTCAAATCCTGTTTGATACGGCAGGTGATAGGTTGGCAAGGCAATGATTTGAGTCAAAGTTGTATCATTCTCAGGATAATTATCTCCGGCAAGGGCAACTTTAACCATTACATTGTAAACGGCAGGTTTGCTAAAGTCGAGTGTGGTTGAGGATAAATAATCAAGTGAATCGCCAACTGCTATTGTGTTAGCAACGGTTTCACTAATAAAAGTTTTACCACCATCTTTCGAAAATTTAAGTGGAAAATTTGAAATTGGCTTGGGTCCTGTATTTTTGATACGCACCTTGATCTTTTCACTGGCTGATAAATCGCAGGATGTAAGAGGCGCCAGAATTTTTGTAACTGCCGCATCCCATTTTATGCTATCGCCTGTTACAAATAAATAATCGACATTCCAACCGGAAAAGTTAGCGAGAGAATTAGTTGTTCCGAGCCTGAAGCGCAGGTTAAAGTCCTTCCGGTTAATTTTTTTTGTTAAATCAAAGCTATGTTCGTGCCATTTTGTATCAACAATGGTAGAACTATTCAGCCAAATATTTTCCCATGTATTGCTACCGGCGTACTTAAATTCAACACAGGCTGAGTCGACATTTTCCACGTTCAA
>JANXXY010000413.1 GCA_025350365.1 Bacteroidales bacterium
AATTGTTTCTCGGTTACTACGGTTATTTTTTATATTTTTAGCATCTTTAAAAACAAAGCCTATGAATTTTGTTGAAGATTTTAAATTCATTGACATAGACGAAGTCATTCGGAAGAAAAACCCCAAACTTTACAGTCTTATGCCATCCTTTTTAATTCGTTTTTTGAAAAGAATAGCACATCAGGATGAACTAAATCAAGCCATTAACAATCAAAAAGAAAAAAGCGGATTAGAATTTGTAAACGGAGTACTTTCCGATATGGGAATTACATATGAGTGCTTTGGTACTGAAAATATTCCTACAAAAGGTCGATATATATTTGCAAGTAATCATCCATTAGGAGGCTTGGATGGTCTGGTGCTGATAAATGAAACAGGTAAATATTTCCCTAAAGTCAAATTTGTGGTTAACGACTTGCTACTTAATGTAAAAAATATGGATTCGATATTTGTTCCTGTAAATAAGCATGGTAAACAAAGTATTGAGTATGCCCGACGAATAGAGGAAGCATATAAATCGAATGATCAAATCTTATATTTTCCGGCTGGGCTCTGTTCCCGAAAAATTAACGGACACATTACGGATCTAATCTGGCAAAAAAATTTTATTTCAAAAGCTATTAAATATCAACGAGATATAATTCCAATTTATTTTAGTGGAAATAACAGTTCGTTTTTTTATAATCTGGCTCATTTGAGAAAAATGCTCGCAATAAAGGCTAATATTGAAATGCTTTTTTTAGTAGATGAAATGTATAAGCAACAAAACAAAGCGCTTAAGTTAACTTATGGAAAGCCAATACCCTACACATTATTTGATGATAGCAAATCCATATCGGACTGGACTTTATATGTGCGAAATGTAGTTTACTCCTTGAAATAATCAAAGTATAAAATGCTTTTCAATTTATTAACTATTATTTAACGCTTTTTTGTAAATTTACTATTATATTTCCTATCTTTTTTAAATCGGTTCTGAACTATATATGACGTGCATTATTTATGAGTTTCTCTAAATAATGCAGGTAGAAGCCATTTAAGGTGTGAATAAATGAAATTCATAAAGAGTAAATGATAAACAATCAAAACATTAACTAATTAAATAATTTTTTGTGAAGAAGCATTCGATGGTAAATATTATTCCTCCGGTGAATACCGACTTACTTTTAAAGGAATTAACCGAAGATAAATTTATTCGAAAGACTAATAATGGTGGAAATTTGCTTTACATTTTCAATGCGCACGATTCTCCAAACTTACTCCGTGAGGTAGGACGTCTCAGAGAAGAAGCATTCCGTCATGCCAGAGGTGGCACCGGGTTCGATATGGATATCGACGATTTTGATACCTGCAAAAATTGTTACCAACAACTTATTGTTTGGGATCCTGATGCCAATCAAATTCTTGGTGGGTATCGTTTTAAAATTTGTGATGAAAATACAGTTGATTCAAACGGAAATGTACAACTCTCTACTTCTGAGTTATTTAAATTTTCCGAAGAATTCAAGCAAACCTGTTTGCCGGATATGATTGAACTTGGACGATCATTTGTTCAGCCATCGTATCAATCAACAAGTCGTTTTAGAAAAGGATTATATGCTCTTGATAATTTGTGGGATGGCTTGGGTGCCATTATTGTAGATAATCCGGAAAAGAAATATTTTTTTGGTAAAGTTACTATGTACCAAAGCTATAATGCAAATGCAAGAAATCATTTATTGTATTTTCTTGAAAAGCACTTTTCCGACCGGGAAAATCTTGTAACACCCATTATTCCTATGGAAACCCATATGAATAGGGATGAATTAGCCAAAGTTTTTCATTACATGGACTACAAGGAAGATTACAAAGTTCTATCCAAAACAGTTCGAAAACTAGGCGAATTTATTCCTCCATTGATTAATTCATACATGAATCTGTCGCCCACCATGAAAGTTTTCGGAACTTCTATCAATAACCATTTTGGAGACGTGGAAGAGACGGCTATTATGGTTACAATTAATGACATTTATGATGCAAAAGTAGAACGACATATAAGCACATACGATCCTTTGTACTGGCTAAGAAGGCTTAGAAACAGCCATGTAACAATAAGAAGACCCCATATTCACTTATTTCCCAAACGGAAAAAACCGGAATGATCCGGTTTTATGTTGTTTTGGCTGAAGCGTCACAATCCGGCAAGTTATATTTTTTCCTAATGCTTTTGTACTATGGTCTATAACTTTTCTCCTGAATGCTTACCTGGTAGCCATTTGTAAATGCGATGTTGGTATTTCCATAAATAATAAATTGGTATACCTGCCATCACAATAATCAGACCAGGCCAGGTATAGGCAGGTTTGTATATTAACAACACGATTTCAATAAAAACACACAACCCAATGTATATGGCTGGTATCACCGGATAGCCAAGTGTTTTATAAGGCCGTTCCAAATCGGGTCTTTTAAATCGAAGCACAAAAACAGAAAGAATGGTAAGTATATTAAATATAAGAGCAGCAAATATTACATAATCCAGTAGTTGGCTATAAGTACCTGACAAACAGAGAACAGTACTCCAAATCGCTTGAACCCACAAACTCACCCCCGGAACACCATATTTGTTCAATTTTGTGACATTATTAAAGAATACCCCATCGCAAGCCATAGCATAATAAACACGGGCACCCGACAGTATAATTCCATTATTACATCCGAAAGTAGAAATCACAACAACCAGAGCCATTATTATTTCTGCAGAACGACCTAATATTTGATTCATTGCTGCTGCAGCAACTCTGTCCTCAGAGGCATATTGAATTCCCTGATCCATAACTGTCAACCCCAGTTGATGACCCCCAACGGGTAATATTTTTATATAAACCAAATTTACCAGAAAATATAAAACCGCTACAATCAGGGTTCCAAGAAAAAGACTAAGTGGGATGTTGCGCTTAGGGTTGATTACTTCGGACGAGGCAAAAGTAATGTTGTACCAGGCATCGGAGGAAAACAGTGAACCTACCATCGAAATACCCAAAGCTACCATAAGAATGAACCCTTCGAGTGGCATATGTAAATCACTTACAATTTTTGAAGAATCCCACCAGGATTGTGTTTGCCAACCACTGGAAAAGCTAAATCCAATAACAATGATCAATAAAAGAATTAGTATTTTGGAAAATGTAAAAATATTTTGGATTTTTTTCCCCTGTTCCACTCCGCGATTATTGATCCAGGTCAATAACACAATCGATAGTATGGCTATCAGCTGCGCAAAATTAATTTTAACCGAACCTAATTGAAAAAATAAATTATCCTCTGAAATCCAAGGGAAAAGTACGCCAAGATATTTCGCAAACGCCATTGCTACAGCAGCAATTGTGCCACATTGGATTACTAGAAAAAGTGTCCACCCGTAAAGAAAACCAAACAAAGGAGAGTATGCTTCGCGAAGGTAAACATATGTACCTCCAGCTTTTGGCATTATGCCTGCAAGTTCACCATAACTAAGAGCAGCGAATACCGTCATCATTCCGGTGATTGCCCAAACCAGCAACAGCCATCCGGCCGATCCGGTATTACGGGCAATATCTGCCGACACAATAAAAATACCGGATCCTATCATCGATCCCATCACTAATGCAGTGGAATCGAAAAGATTTAGACTACGATGAAAGGTGCCTGTTGATGACATGGTTAACTGCGATATTTATAATGTAATATACAATAATTTGTCGGAAAAATGGATAAATCAACAATTGGTCATTTAAGTAATTTATCTGATGAAATCATGTGAAGTAATTTTTCGGATTTTATAATAAATTTATTGGTAATTTCATAGAATTCCTTGCCGGAAAGCCCAATTTCATTAAAGCGTTCCAGCTTTTCCATATCCATAATTACTTCATGAAAATGAAACTGACGAAACGATGGTAATAATCTGTGGGCGCGTGCAGAAATGCCCTCAATATCTTGCTTTTCAACAAAAATTCTTATTTCCTGAATCGTTTTTTCGGAATTCTCAATAAATGCTTTTACAATTAATATAAGCGCTTGCTCATCATTACCGGAAAATTGCAAAACATCGTCAAACGAATACGAACTAGATTTAGGCATTTCAATTTTATTCCCTTTTTGTAGACAAACATCCTCTTTTCCGTTATTTATAACAGAATAAATAGAATAATAAAATTCCGAATCTTTAAATGGTTTGGAAAGGAAAGCATTAAAACCCTGTTCTAATAGGCTGTTTTTTGCTAATATATTAGCAGTGAGTGCCACAACAGGTAAGTTTCGAACACTATCCTTTTTATGATTTCGAATAGCATTTAGTAACACAATCCCACTCATTTCAGGCATTTGAATATCTGTAAAAATAATGTTATATAATTTATTTTCAATTAGTTGCAATGCATCATATCCGGTCTTTACAATATCACCATTGATACCCGCATTTTTGAAGAGCATGGATAAAAGCAAAGCTGTAATTTCATCGTCCTCTATTACTAAGATCCTGTATTTTTTGAGCTCTTCAAATAAATAGGATGGAGAAATCCTTTTTTCATTCAAGGTGATAACCGACTTATTTATTAATTTCAAAGAAGGTTTTTCAAATAATACTCTGATAATAAAAGTACTCCCTTTATCAGGAATGCTCTCCATAGAAATTTTGCCTCCATGCATTTCGGCCAGTTTGCGAGCTATTGAAAGTCCAAGTCCGGTTCCTCCGTATTTGCGGGTAATTCCGGAATCTGCCTGAGAGAATTCCTCAAATATTTCTTTTTGCTTTTCAATAGGAATACCAATGCCTGTGTCCGATATTTTTATTTCAGCCCGATATTTTTCCTGCAGAAGTCGCAAATCAACTGTCATTTTAATATGCCCTTTTTCGGTAAATTTAATGGCATTACCCAAAATATTAAGCAATATCTGTCTTATCCGAAAAGGATCGCCCACCACATCCTGATCTACATAGGATGGAATTTCAACAATTAATTCAATTCCTTTTTCCTGAATTTTGATAATTAATGACTGACCAACTTCATTTACCAATGTTGCCAGATTAAACTGAACCTTTTCCAACGAAAGCTTGCCAGCCTCAATTTTTGATAGATCGAGAATATCGTTTACTAATCCTAACAAATGTGCAGAAGCTATTTCGATGATAGTAACATAATGTTTTTGAGTGGTTTCCAATGGTTTTTTCAGAAGTAGTTCCGTAAAACCAATAATTGAGCTTAATGGAGTTCTGATCTCATGACTCATATTTGCCAGAAATTGTTCTTTTGCTCGTGTTAAGTCTTCAGCATTTTGCTTTGCTAATAAAAGTGCCTGTTGATATTGACGGCTAATAGCAATATCACGAAAAATTAAAAAAAGGAAAAAAAACATTACCAGAATAGAAACAACTGCTAATAAGACGGCTCCTATAGATGCTTTACGTAAAACCCCAGATGATTGAGACAGATCCTTAGAATAAATACTCATCTCTTCAACTTCAAGAGATGTCACTATTTCACGGATTTGTTCCAGAAGTTGACGATCGCTTTGCAATAATTTACTTTCACTTTTTAGCGATTGATTTTGCAAATAGTCCTCTCTATTTTTCAAATTACCCAAGGTATTCTCCAGTGCTTTTACTATGCTGTCGGGCGAAGGAACAGATTTATAAACAGTATCATACTCCGCAATATGTTCAAAACTAACTTTTGACGTGGTTTGCACTACATTGTCACCGGAGGTAAAAAGGCTTTTTACCTTTTGTAGAAAATTCTTTTTTTCGGGAAAACTGATTACGGAATCGTGCCGGACGACGATGTCCTTTTTTATAATCAGAGGGTTAGCCTTAAAATTGTAAGCTTGGGTATAAATCTCATCTAATGCTCTGGAATACAATAATTTTTTCTGATCTTTTAAATTTATTGTGCTTAGTCTTTTGATGATATTTCGCTTATGAGCAACTAGTTCCTTTAATGAGACTAATTGCTTTAGTTGATTTTGATTTGTAACACAAAGTAATTCCAGAGAATCGATTTTTAATTCAATTTCATTAAGGGTAGTAATGTGTTTCCCAAATTCGGTATTACTACCGGACAGAAAAAAACTCCGGGCTTCGTTTTCTGCTTTATAAACAAGGGTAAGCAATTTATTAATTTGATGAAGCTTGGCATTTGGGGCTGAATTTATCTTGTCAAGGGTAATGATGTTTTGAATCCCTTTATATAAAAAAAGGATGGCTACAGCAGAAACCATAAAAATAAGGAAATAACTAATCGCTATTTTCCGCTTCAATGTAATATTCCATCCTTTCTGCATCATTAAACATTATAATGTTATAAAGATACAGATTATTGCACAAAAAACGAAGGCTGCCAATGGCAGCCTTCGAAATTCTAAATAACTCATACAGTTTGATATATATATTGGGGATCTAGGGTGCGTAAGCTTAATTTATTACAATTACCAAGTATTTTGATGCACTCCAGAATTTTTCAGGATTAATAATTTTTATTTTTTCGGTTATACCACTGGCATTGGTTTCAACCTGATATGAATCGGCTGGATGAGTGGTAACTATTTGATATTTCTTGCTGTTGACAGCTATTTCAGCAAAACTGCGAATATCAACTTTTGTAAACTTCGATTCGTTAAAATTTTGTTTTAACTGATTAGTTTTACCAAGCCCAATAAAACCACCGGTTTTGGCAACGATATTATCTGCAATCAGCTGTTTTTTATTCCCGGTAACATAATAGGCAGTATTAAGATTATTAACCTTATCCTCAACATTTGCCTGAAGTTTAACCTTGTCATTTTTAAGGGTATCCATTGATGCATTCAACGATTCAATAGAGAAATGCATTTTCGCAAGATCTTCCTTAAGTGCAGTTATTTGGGTATCTCTTTCAGCAATTTGTTGATTCAATAAATCAATCATTTTCTGAAATTCCTCAATCTTTAGGTTTGAATCTTTCAATTTCTTGTATACACGACCAATATCTTTTTTATTTTTTGCCATCAACTCGTTAATTACCTTAATATCATCGTTGATGCGAGCTCTAACATCAGGAGTCATGTCGGCGTTTCCTGAAGATTTTACAGATATTACTGCTTCTTTTTCTTTGATGACTGACAAATTTCCTTCGATAGAATTTAACGATTGAAGGATGTCGTTAATGGAGGAATCCTTAACTAGTGACTGAGATTTTAATGCCTGATTTTCAGTTGACAACCTGGCTATCTCTTGTTTTTCCTTTTGGTTGCAACCAAAAGTAACAACTGTAGCTAGTAATAGAACATAAAAAATTGATTTCATAATATTTAATTTTTATTTTATAATTATCATAGTACTAAACTCATGCCAAAAGATCAAATAATTACGTAAGTGTTTAAACATTAGTTTTATACATGATACGGCTATAAATTTTAAAGCATTTAATGTGGAGGATTTCCTCAATTTGAGAAATCATTCTGTACTTTTAAAAGGAAATATTTCCTTTTTAAAGTCGTTTGTAAACAACGGTTAACTATTTCAATTCCACTATGGTTCAATTAGATTAATTATAAAAGTAGATATCGATACTAAGGTTTCCGAATTTCAATTCCACTATGGTTCAATTAGATTCGAATTCTTTAACGACAAAACAAGTACGTTTAAGCCATTTCAATTCCACTAAGGTTCAATTAGATTGGGTTATTAAAAAGAGGATCTATTAATCTACAAAAATTTCAATTCCACTATACTCATAAGGATTAATGTTTTTTTAATTTTAATTAACCTGTTTTAACCGATAAATTAATCCCCAGGTTGCCATATTTACTAAAGCTAATTTAGGTTCATTACGAAAGGGCAACACGTTAAAAATTTCTAACATAACACAACATGTATTTCTTTTTTTCAAATCTTAATATTTTAACAATCTTAATTAACTAACTATAATGAAATTAGTAAAAGTGAAGCGAATCTTCCGATTCATGGTCTTAATGGTTGCTATGGCATCCATAGTAAATTCCTGTAAAAAGGAAAGCGATAAGCAAACAAATGAAGGTGTCTGTTCAATTTCCGGAGTTGTTACAAATCAAGACACGGGATTGCCCCTTGTTGGTGTAAATGTTATTGTAAAGGGTATGACCGATACAGTAAAAACTAGTAGTGATGGGAAATATACAATCGAAAAAGTGACGAAAGATTCACATATTGTCATATTTTCAAAAAACAATTATCAAACTATTAGTATTACAGTTTTAGCAAAAGATTTCGATTCAAATAACAAAACCACTGTAAATAGCGGGCTGTTATATGCTGCGGCAAAAATTGTTGGTATTGTGACGGATGCTAAAAACAAAAATGTACCTCTTGCTGGTGTAACCGTAAGCATTGGTACAGCAGGCACAGTTACTACAGGAGCCGACGGTACATATGCTATCGGTAATTTGCTTATCGACAATTACATGCTCACATTCACGAAAGCCGCCTATGTAACAGCAACTCATGCGATCGTTAAAGCCGATTTTATAGACGATGTTGCTACTTTTAATTTACCTATTGGTGGGGCTGAACTTTTACGTGGGTTAACTGCTCTTGATTTGGCTAGTGCCGACAAGTGGTATTACAATGAATACCGTGGTGGTGGCAACGCTGATGCATATCCTCATTGGGATTGGGCCTGCGACTATATGAGTTCCAATACATTTGTAGGCGACTGGCAGGAAAATTGGGAAGGAACATCCTTACGTATCCGTAACGATGCTACCAACCAAGCAAATCCTGCTGATCTGAATGTTTTTGATACGTATACTTATGGTAGCAAAAAAATCACTGCTGATAATAAGATCTTATCCATACGGGCACGGACATTTTTTGATACCAAGATCAGTGATCATAATGCATACTTTGGCGTTCAAGTAATTGATCTTGGGGCTGCTGATCTGAAAGCAGTGAAAGTTGGAGACAATCAAATAATTGCTTCAGAAGATTATACGGACTTTGATTTCGACCTAAGTGCCTATGTAGGGAAGGAAGTGATCATCGCCATCGGAACATATCGTCAGAGCACAGGCGACTATTGGAGACAGGTCTCACTTCGCGCCATTCGATTTGCCAATCAGAAAGTAACCGGCACGAATTGGTTACCAGGTACCGAAGTAATTCCGGGCTGGCAGCTTACCAAAGAAACAGTGGCCTCTACAATGCCACAACAAAATACTGCCTTTACAGGAATAAGTCCAATAAGCGCTGGTCGCGATGTTAGTATGACAACCGGATATCCTGCTGCTTACCATGCATGGCGCGATGTTCACCATGTAGGTGCAGAATGGTCATTTGTTCCATTGAAAAAAGACCCTGAAGTAGCTGCTGGGGAAGGTTACATCATTAAAACCCGAGATGTCGCTGAAGTAAGTACCGTAGTACCTGAAGCATATCTCTATGCTAAATTCTCTATCGCAGCAGGAAAAAATCAATTTACATTTAAAACGCGAAATTTCAATGATGCGAATCCCACGTACTTTAAATTGACTGCAATTAAAGAAGATGGTACAGTGACCCAGGTTGAACCAAAGTCGAACACTGCTACGAGTGCTTCAGCCGCAGATGATGGATGTTGGAAATTTATTAACAATAAGGGCTCGAAAGATGTTCCAACCGACTATGCCTCTTTTGTATACGACTTGTCACAATTCAACGGCAGCAATGTTGTACTCGTTATTGGAGTATACAATGGTGTTGCTAGTTCAGGAGAAAACAAACTTGCTTTTTATAGCATCAACTTAAATTAAAAGAAATATGTGAGCCTAGTGCATCATTTGCCTGGACGATGATTTACTAAATCACCGGAAAAGTAAATGATGTGCAAGGTTACATAAACTATTAAAAATGAAAAAAAAATACACAACTTATTTTTGTATGCTTTTGCTACTATTTGCATGCACTAAAAATTCCGGATCTAAGGATGGTAAGCCGCCGGTCGTTAGTATCGCTGAACAAAACCTGCAGCGATCCATACAAATCGCAGACAAAGCTGTTTCCTGTTATTTCAAGGGAAATGGGATGGCTATGGCAAGGTATTACAATC
>JANXXY010000425.1 GCA_025350365.1 Bacteroidales bacterium
ATTTGTAAACCATTTCGTCTATTTGCTTTACAAGAGAATCTGTAACTTGTTGATTGTTTTTATTTAAAATTATTTTATCAACAAGTGAGACAATCTCTTTTTCAATTACTTTGTTGCAAAGATGAACTGGTATAGAATCTAAACCTTTAACGCCAACATGCGGAGTTGCCTTTTTCCCTTTTCTTAGTATTTCCTTTTCAATAGCGTAAAAAGTAAACAATTTGGAATTTAATAAGGCACATGTATACTTTAAAGAAAACTTTGAATTTGCAATCGTCCCTACCATAATACCATAAGATGAATAATAATTTCAGCACAGTAGGCAGCCATCAAAAATTGTCCAGATTCTGGGATAAATAACCTTTCTGTTTTATATCTTTCAGGATTACCAAGTGCAATCGTTGCACCTTTCTCTTTTAATTCTTTTTCAAGTTTTAAGTCAAGTTTCATATAACCATCTGATTCATCCCAAACGTAAGAGTACCGGTTGATATTTTTTGTGCCTGATAAGTACTTCCAATATGAAGATGACTTCATTTTATAACTTAAAAAATCATCGAAGCAGCCACCAATATTAACACCACGATTAATTATCACTAAATCTTCAAGTTTGTTTTTAGCTTTCTCTATCTTACTAATAATATTTTGATGAGAAGAAAAATGAAATTCATATTTTGAATTTGACAGAAAGGAAGAACTATTTTTTAATACATGATTTTGTATATCACCTTTACTCCATTTAATATCATAATTTAAAACATTCACCTTATTCAACCCAAAGACAACACAATCAACAATCGCCTCAAACGGGTCTAAATCAGAAACTAAATAACTAATCTTTGATTTTGAAAGAATATATTTTCTTACTTCATTATATGAAGGGAGAACTGCAATTGTCTTATTTGTAATAAAAGATAAATGACCATTCGTTTTGAGTAAATACAGACCTTTTTCCGTCATAAGGTTCATGCTATTTATTCGGTCATTCTCTTTCTTTACGCTGTCATAATTAGAAACAAAGTATTTTTTTTTCCGACATAGTTAAAGAACTTCCAGTGTTGCTGTAATAAGAGATATACGGCGGATTCCCAATCACCACATCAAACCCATCTTTAAAGCCAAACATTGTTTCAGGGTCAAAAAACTTAGCTGATTGCATTGGGTCAAAAGGATTCCAACCTGCCATTTGCCCTGCTACATTTTTACTAAACCCACTTTGGGTTAAGGCAATTTGCAATTCTTCTCGTTTTGCTTTTTCCTTTTTCTTTAGTATTTTCTTTTCCGAATATTTTCGGGTAAAAAATATTTTACGACGAATGCCTCCTAATTCTTTTTCGAGTTTTACTACATCACCTGCCATTAAGGTCATTTGCTGTGGCTTGTCCAGCCCAATCAATGTATTAGCTGCCACAAACTTGGTTTCGAGGTTAGGCATGCTTAAAATGTTGCGGTTGGGCTTACTGTCGTCCACCTTTTGGTCAACAATAAGCGATATAAAGAAACGAAGTTTTGAAATTTGAATGGCAATTTGTTGAATATCCACGCCGTAAATGCAGTTTTCAATTAAAAACAGTTTTCGGGCATAGTCGGGATAATTCATGTTTAAGTCAAATGCCTTGTTTATTTCGTTCAAACGTATTTCACGTTCGGTTACATCGCCACTTTCAAAAACTTCGGCAGTTTCGGCAATGGCACGTTGTTTTTGTAGTTCGTTCCATTTTTTATTATCGGGGTCGAGTTTATTTAGCAAGTCAACCAAGCGGTGCAACACGCCCATTGGAAAAGCACCCGAACCACAGGCAGGGTCGAGTATTTTAACTTCGCTAATGGCTTTTATAAAAACATCTATTTCCGATTTTGTAAACTCTGGCAAGTTTATAACATGAGTAAATATATCACGAAGTTTGGTTTCTAAAGTATCAGAAGCATCCTTGCTTCTGTTTATAGAATCTAAAGCATCTTTACTCGATGAATGGATGCTTGGAGCAGGGATGCTCCCTGATACATTAGGATTGTTCCAAATATATCTCCTTATTGCCTGTAAAGCCTTCTCATTTCTTACAATATGGTCGTAAGATTCGTGCATCCACAATTGACCTTTGTTTCCTGTTGCCTTATTTATTTCATTTGCCGTAAACGACTTCCATGAATGCAAGATCTCGGTCAGAGAATAACCTTCAAGAGGTTTAACCAAAATATGCACATGATTTGGCATGATAACCCATTCATCAAGAATGTAACGTTGATTATTGAAATGCTGGAATGCTTCAGAAACAATTTTTGTGATTTTTTCATCTTTCAAAACACAACTACCTTTGCCGGCATTCAAAAGATTCTCAGTTCTTTCCGAAAAAAGCTTGTAATATTCCTTTATCTGTTCGGTTGTAAGGTTATTCTTATCGTGTTTTTTTAACCACAATTCTCTTTCTTGTTTTATCTGCTCAACAACTTCAGCAGGAATTGAATCGGCCAAACGAAAAGTGATAAAATACCATACATTATCTTGTTGCCAATGAGGTAAGTTTCCTTGATGAATATCGATTTCGCTATTCGGGTTAAAAAAAGTATCAACATCATCCGTGATGTTGATTTGTCCGCCTTCAGCAGGGAAGATAATTGAAGCTTTTTCTTGAGCAGGGATGCTCAAGATACTTTTAAAATAAGCCAGTAAACTTTCGTCCACCATGTAATTTACAATTTCGCGGGGTGTGTAAAAACTACCTGTTTGCTTACGTGCGGTGGTTTGTGTTTCGGGGTTATAACTTGCCAATAGGTTTTCAAATACTTTACCCAACAATTCGGGGTCAAGTGCAATTTCTTCTTCAAGCGGTGTGTTTTCGGTAATGGTAAACTTATAACTATCGAGAATGTTTATAAGTCCTTCAACTTCATATTTTTTATTTTTTGTGCCGTATTCTGAATTTAAATCAATCGGGTGTTTTTCTGCAAAAAAGAGTTTGTCGGGTATAAATGCCTGGCGTTTCTCGGTACTGCTAAAACCATCTAATCTAATTTCTTTGTTTCCTTCCTTAAAATCGAGACATTCAAACAAACCGCCATTTAAAAACGGTATGCTTGAAAAAAGCTCCAATGCTTTATCGGGTGTTGTAAAATAGTTTTGGTAACGGTATTTTGTTTGGTCGAGGTATTGGTCATTACCTGTTTTTGGCAAAGCATTAATGAAACGGCGTTTCTCGTCTTTGTTTTCGGCAGTAATATCCTTGTCCATTGGCGTATTCAACGTTGCAAAGAAAAGATTTTGCAAAACAGCCCGATAATAAACTGAGGTTTCTGCTGATTGAGGTTTAAAGTCTTTGAGAATATCATTCAATTTTTTCAATTCAAACAGCGAATCGGGAACAAGATTTTTTTCTTTAATAAACCAAACAAAAATCAAACGGGTAAGCAAACGGATAACACTTTCCGAATTATAAACCATATCGTCTTTGCCGTTATCAATGTCATTTGGGAAGTTTACCGAACGAACTGCCCACAAATACCAGTTAAATAATTCGCTGTAAAAACGTTTATTAAGTTCTTTGGTATCGAGTGTTTTTTGCCAAGCATTATGCAATTCAACAAAATTGGTGAACTGATGCTTGCTACTTAGTTCATCAAACGAAATATCGAACAGAATCTCAATATGCGCACGGTGCGGGTTTTCAATTACGATGTCTTTTATCAATGTAACTTTTTCAAGTACATCTTTGCTATCGTCACGCTTGTGTAATCTGCGGTTAATAGCAGATACTGTTATTGTTTTGCCATGCTTAAAAAGTATCATTGCAGGCATTGGAAACAATCGGTTTACCTCACGGGTAATAACTGAAAGTTCGGTACGACTATACTCATCGTGGCTTAATTCAATTGCGAAGAACAAATATGTTTCAATAACAGTGCGGTCAACTTGTTTGGTGTCGAATAATGATGCTTGTTTCTGAACTTCTTCTTTTGAAAGTTGAAAAAGCAAATCAACATATTTTCAATCTTTTGTTTTTGCTTTAGCTTCATCAAACTTTTTGTCGCCAATGTAAGTATCTTTAAATTCTGCGAATGTGGGATTTCGCAAATGGGCGCGGCGCTCGGTTACGTAGCCTAACTTTTCAAAAAGTTCAATACTTTTTTCAGTCAAATTACCTTTTGCAAATGATTGCAAAGCTTCTTTTATATTCGATTTTATTTGTTCTACTGTCATTTTATTTAAGTTTAGTTAGGTTTTTATTCCCAAGCAAGGATTTCATTTGGGTAATTGCAATTTTGTTTAATTGCACCAACCTTTCGCTTTGCAGCAAACCTTGATGTATCAATACTGCATTTATACTTTCCATATTTGAAAGAACAACCAATTGTTCGATAGTTGCCATGTCCCTTATGTTGCCTTCAGCATTTGGGTTTTCGTTTCTCCACTGTAGTGCAGTTTTTCCAAATAATGCCATATTCAGCATATCAGCTTCATTGGCATACACAAAATTTATTTGTTGCTTTGTTAATTCAGCGGGAATAAGTTTTTCTTTAATTGCATCGGTGTGGATTTGATAATTTACTTTTGCAAGGGTTCGTTGAAGGTTCCAGTCTAGTTTAAGACGGTCGTTTTCATCCTCTTTAAGGCGCTGGAATTCTCTAATCAAGTAATATTTGAATTGAGGCGAAATCCACGAGCCAAATTCAAAAGCAATATCTTTATCAGCAAAAGTACCACCTCCATATCTCCCAGTTTTAGAAATTATTCCAATAGCATTGGTTTTCTCAATCCATTGTTTAGCCGATAAAACAAAACCATTGCTTCCACTTTCATTTTTAATGTTACTGAATTCAGTAACATTAAAATCAGGATTGTTAATTTGTTCCCATAACCCCATAAACTCAACGGTATATCTGGTACTTAGCCAGTGAGAAATAACTAATCCTGTAGTTTCAACATTTTTAAACCTTGCCATGTCCGTTAATGAAATAAAATCATTCTGTTTTTTGGTATAACCAGCTATTTCGAGATTCTCAATGTGTATTTTTTTTGATTTGTCCATTTAAAAATTCTTATTTTGATTTACAAATTCAATTTTTAATTTTACCGAGTTCGGTATAATTAAAATCAGAATTATTTTATAATTAACCAAGTAACCAATTCGAAATTATTTGTTTCGTTAATTCGTTTCGATTTTGGAATTAACAATGCTCCTCTGTCACTACCTGTTATTTTTTGGCTACTGCGTTTATTAAAAACCCTGCTAATTTGGTCAATTGCCTTTGTTATAAGCTCGGTGTATTGCTTCATGTCTTCACCTTGGTTGGTTTCTTTATTAAACAGGTCGCACAATTCCTCAAAAGGTTGAGACTTACCTGAACACATCAAACGGTAAATTTCAAGAATATGCTTTGAATTGGTATAGTTGAACCTAACTTGGCCATCATCACGAATGTAAACCAAAAAATAGGGTTGCAATGGGTTTACTTCTTCATTCCCTTCGGTATCGCCCTTTTGTTTTAAACAATAAACTACCCCAGGTTTTATGATTTCTTTTTCTGCTGCCGAAAATTTTTCAACGTCAATACACTGCGAATGCAACCCCGATGGAGATGGAACAACTGAATATAAGCCAAACGGAGCATCTTCAAGTTTTGTCCTGTTATTTTCCAAAAAGTTTAATAGTTCTATTCTAAAATCATCTAGTGTAAAATCGGTGAGCGATATACTCTCATTCATATCTTCGAGGTCGAGTACTTCATCTCTTAATTTTTTCAGTTGCTTATTGCGGTATTTCAAATCATCTTCAATCAATTCTTCAATTTGTTCCGAAGCCAAAACATTGTCGTCGGCAGTAGCAGTAACATCAACCAATGCCATGCGTGATTCAACACGTTCTTTTAAGTTTATGTAGTTGTCAAGGTCTTTGGTAGGCCAAAAGTTCACCAATTGAATTTTATCGTTTTTACTTCCCAAACGATCAATACGACCGAAGCGTTGAATTATACGGACTGGATTCCAATGTATGTCGTAATTAATAAGAAAATCACAATCTTGTAAATTTTGACCTTCGCTAATACAATCGGTAGCAATCAGAATATCAATTTCACCATCTTGTGGCATTGATTTCATTTTGTTTCTGTTTTTGGCAACAGGTGAGAAGTTGGTGAGAATATTGGAATATTCTGCTTTACCTAAACTTGTTTTGCTCTGCGAACCTGCTACCAAGGCAATGTGTAACTTTAAATCATTTTGAACCCAATTTTTTAGTTCGTCAAAAAGATAGTTGGCAGTATCGGCAAATGCAGTAAAAACGATAACTTTTTTATTGCTAATGTTTAGTGGTTGGATAATTTTATCTTGAATTAATTTTTTAAGGTCTTTAAGTTTTGCGTCTCTGTCGGGTGTAACGGCAACTGCGTTATTGTATAAATCAATTAATGCTTCTTTGTCTTTTCCCAAATCGGTTAACCAATCCTTCAATTCCAAATCTGCCAAATCAAATTTCAGTTTTTTACCTACTTGCCATTGTTCCGAATCATCAGCATTTTCCTCTAATTCATCGTCATTAGGCTCCAATGCTTCTAATACTTCTATCTGCGTTTTTTGTTTTGATTCAATAAACTCTTTGATTTTATTTTCAAGCTTTTCAATTTTCTGAATTGTTCTGTCCATTGATATTTCAAATGATTCAATGGAGCTTTCTAAGCGTTTCAGGAAATTTACTTTTATCA
>JANXXY010000460.1 GCA_025350365.1 Bacteroidales bacterium
TGAGATTGACAGCAACCTGATAGAAAACTCAATTCGCCCGCTGGCACTTGGGCGTAAAAACTACCTTTTTGCGGGATCGCACGATGCCGCTAAAGATATTGCCATGTTCTACAATTTTTTTACTATTTGCGCCAAAAACGACATCGACCCACAGAAATGGCTCACCTACGTCATCAAAAATATCAACGACACCAAAAATCCTCAACTCAAATTTCTGCTCCCGCAATTTATCGATAAAAATTTGTTGGAGTAAGACGGAGTTGGTGGGGTGCATACGAATGAACTGATATTAATAAAGTCTATCCCCTATAGAGGCTTTAAGCTTATAAACATTCTGGATATACTCTACCTGTGATTTAAGCAGAGCTAGCTTGCTTTCTGATACAGCATTTGTAGCATCAAGCAAATCAAGGTTGATAATACTTCCGGCTTTAAAGCTTATTTCTGCCAGAGCATAAGCTTCTTGTGCCTGGCTTAATTGTAGCTGGTCATTTTCTACTTTTTTTAAAGAAGATTTTAGGATATTTATATTTTCGGTTACTTCGGTTGATATGTTGCGTTTGGCAATATCAATTTCAAGAGAAGAAGTGTTTATTGCTGTTTTTTCCTGTTGCAGTGTATACTTAGTTTTTATTCCGTCAAAAATTTTAAATTTAAAACTGGCACCTATTGTATAATTAGCCTTTACAGCATTCAAATTAGGCTCGTAACCATTTTTTCCACCACCGGAAGCAGTTAAGCTAATGACTGGATTATTCTGAGATTTGGCAACATTATATTTTAAGCTTGCGATTGAAGTTTTTTCTCTCATTATAATTGTTTCATCACGATGTTCAAATGCATATGAAATGAGCGAATCAGAAGGGTGATCGGGTAGGTTAATTTCCAAATTTTGTTTAACATAGAAACGCGTATCTGCAGGTTGCCCCATCAAAGAATTGATTTCAGTAAGCAAGTTGTCCAGAGATGTCTTTAGTTCAATACCCTGTTTTTCAACAACTGATATTTTTACTTTTGTACTGAGCACCTCATATTGCGTGGCTGAACCACTTTCTTTCTTTTTTACAATAAAATCGAGGTGTTCATTCAGTGTTTTTAATTGTGCCTTATTGATTTTTATAGCTTCCTGTGAATAAACAACCCCATAATAGAGAGTTGTTACTGTTGTCGCAAGTTTTTGCTTTATTTGTTCAGCAGAAAGAGTACTGAGTTTTTTCATTTCGATGGACAACTTCACATTCTTTGCAGTTTTACCAAAGTCATAAACGGTTTCATTAATATTCAGGCTTCCGGAATAAATATCAACCGGGGCAAATTGAATTGACCCAAGTCCCGGCATTTCCATTTTATTGGCAGGACCAATATGTGAATATGAACTTGTAACATCAACTGTAGGATAATAACCAGATTTAGCTATTCCAATACCAGCTTCCGCTGAAGCAATAGCCTCTTTCATTTCGCTAACAGAAGGGTGGTTTTCTACTACAATGTTTATAATTTTTGCAAGAGACAATGAATCGCCGGGCATTGTAATGTTATTTGTTTGCCCATAAATAGTGAAATTACAAGCAATGGCAAATACAATAATTAGTGCTGGTTTACTATTAAATATTTGTTTTTTCATTTTTTTAAAGTTTTTGAACTTTATCTTTTTTCTTATATATTAAAAATATTACTGGGATAGCTCCAAGTATTGATACCAATGCTGCTAAAAAGAAATCATCGTCAATTCCTTGTATGTAAGCCTGTTTTTTCACGTTATTCACAATTTCCGATTGCCCTTGTTTTGATGCATTGGAATATGAATATCCGGCATATTGTACAACCTGATTATTAATCCGATTTGTGGTATTAACATAAGCCTGAGCTTGTGGCTCGATTGCCCGACTGTACATTTGCGTGTGGTAAGTAGCTCTTGTAGTTAGTAAAGTAGCAAGAAGGGCTATTCCAAAGCTGGCGCCCACTTGTCGTAGAGTATTACTAATACCAGATGCCTGAGCCATTTTTTCGCGAGGAATTTGCGAAAACGATAAAGATTGTAAAGGAGCAAAAAGTAACCCCATTGAAAATCCCCTGAGATAGAGTGAAATCATAATAAATGGCGTTTCGGTAAGATATGTAAGTGAGTAATTAAGATATAAGCTTAAAGCAAACAGAATGATACCAATTGCCAGTGGTATTTTAGGATTCATTTTGTCAGCAAGCTTTCCGGAAAATGGAGACATAATCCCCTGAACAATCCCTACCGGGAGAAAAACCGCTCCGGCCTGAACCGCTGTATAACCTAACGAAGTTTGCAAGTAAATTGGCAAAAGAAACATACTGCCGAAATTTCCAATCCCAAACACTAATGAAATAATGCTACACATTCCAAAATTGCGGTTGCCAAGCAAACTTAAATCAATCAAGGGTTCACTAACAGTAAGTTCTGTAGTAATAAATACTGCCAACGCTATTATTGCTATAGCAAAACAAACCAGAATATAGGGTGCGGACCAACCGGCAGAATTTGTTACAGCAGTTCCTTCTGATAAGGCATATAAGGTTACCGGCAGAAAAATGATAATAGAAATAAACCCAATTATGTCGAACTTTCGTATTCTTTTATTCCTGTATTCATGCTGGATAATGAATGTAGCAGCCAGACCAATGATACCTAAGGGGATGTTTACGCCAAAGATAAAAGGCCAACTGAATGTATCAATGAGGTACCCACCAATTAGAGGGCCAAAAGACAGAGATGCAGCAGAGGCAATACCCCAGAAGCCTAAAGCCATACCTAATTGTTTTTTAGGAAATTCGCGCATTACAATAGCTGCCCCTACCGGTTGAATAACTCCTGCACCAAAACCCTGAATGACCCTCGACAATATCAACATATTTTCATTTGTTGATATACCGCAAAGTAATGAGCCCATTGTAAAGAGTGACAATCCAATAAAATACATTCGTTTATAGCCAAATTTATCAGCCAACCAACCAGAGATGGGTAGCGCAACGGCCATCGCTAACATATATATGGTTATTATCCATTCTGCTTTGTCAATGCCAATACCAAATGAAGCCATGATTTTTGGCAAGCCAACATTTACAACCGTTGCATCAAGAACCGCCATAAAAGTTCCAATCATGACATTAGCCAATATTATCCACTTATAACTTTCATTTCTTGGATGCCATGCGGAATTCCTGTTTCTAAGGAGTTTCCTGATTTTATGGAGTATTGAAATTGTTCTCATAAAGTTATTTTATTATTTTAAGGACAACTGACATCCCAGCTTTAAATCTGAACGATGAAGCAGGTTTGCCATCTTCACTATTTTCTATTGATATTTTAACGGGAACACGCTGAGTAACTTTGGTGAAATTGCCAGAAGCATTATTAGGGGCAATTAGCGAAAACTTAGAAGCTGTATTGGAGCCTATGTCAATTATTTTTCCGGTGAAAGTAACCCCTGAAAATGCATCAACACTGATTCTGACTTCTAGCCCTATGTTGATTTTGTCTATTTTGGTTTCTTCCAGATAGGTCATTACCCAGAATTTTTTATTATTGGTGATTGTAAAAACCGACTGGCCAGTGGCAGTAACATCACCTGGGAGCAACCATCGTTTTGCAATAATACCATCCATAAAAGCGTACAATTTTGTGTTTTTTAATTGCGATTCGGCCAATGCCACCTGAGCTTCGGCACTTTTAACAGCTGAAGCAGAACTTTGAATTTTGGCTTTTGAAACTTCAAGCGCTATTTGTGCCGCTTCAAATTGAGCCTGAGTAGTTTCAAGGAATCGTTTGGAATGGTCGAAGGTTTCCTTGGTTATCACATTATTGTCGAATTGAAATTTCGCCCTGTTAAAATCTTCCTGAGATTTTACAAGACTTATTTTCAAAACCTTCACGCTTTCCTCGTCATATTTGTAAGAAGCTTCTGTTTGGGCCTTTGAAGCAATAGCTTGGTCTTTTTGAGCAATTACTTGATTTTTTTGTGCCTGCAAATCCACACTGTCTAATTCTGCCAATAACATCCCTTTTTTTACTGAATCGCCTTCAACAACATATTCAGCAATGATTCGTCCGGGGATTTTTGAACTAACAGAAACGTTGTCTGATTCAATATAGGCATCATCTGTAGAAATGTATTTGGAATAGTTACTATACCAAATGCATCCGATGATAATAACTACAGCAACTACAATTAACATTGGAATGTACTTTTTGTAGTTTTTCTTTTCCGAAGTGCTTGTTTGATTTTCCATGATACTTGTCTTTTTAATATAAAATAATTATGTGACTTATTATAACAATGTTATTTTTTTGATAAAAAAATATTGGTTTTACAACCAAATACTTGTGAGAGAAGCTATTTTTATATTTCTATATAATTACGTAATTTTACATAACATTGTTACATTTAAAGTAAAAAAATAAAAACTAACCCAAAGCATCAGTCAATGCTTTATGTTCCGGGAGGAGAGTGAGAGCTTGTCATACGCTATGGTTTATGATGTTTAATTGATTTGTAAAGGCTTTTTATTAATGCTTATGCCTAAATGTCTTGACCTTTGAAAAATCGGCACTGCTTAACCTTTTTACACATAAAGTGAAAAAGATTACACACATAATAAGTATTATAAGCAGACTTCCCTGACTTTTTCTTTTTGGTGGGTAACGTCATTACCATTGATTCTTAATTCTCCATGTGTTTTTTCCTGGATGGTGCAAAGTGTATTTATGGTAGTGCTTTTGCCTGCGCCATTAGGGCCAAGGAAAGCAAAAATGGAACCTTGTTCAACATTAAACGATATGTCATTGACCGCTGTAAAATCGCCAAAACATTTTGTAAAATTTTTAACCTCAATACTATTCGTATTCACAATATAACTCCTTCCTTTCTGTATTAATTTAAATTTTAATAATCAGGCGTTTTATTCTCAGAATTTTCCTGACTTGGGGAAAATCTCTTGTTTCAGCCCAAAAATGATGTTGTTCGCGCAAACCTTCTGAAAACTTTTCACGTTGTTCAGGTGTCATAATATTTCATTATGAAGTAATACTCAAAATAAAGCGGTTTATAAACTCTATATATTGTTCACGTGGCTTTACAGATAATTGATCTTCTTTAAAATTCAAGGTAAGATTAATTGTTCCCTGACGTAAACATATCCAGTTTAATATTATGGAGTCGACCTCTTCTTTACTTTTTCCTGTCAATTTAATAAATAGTTCAATTATATTAAACATCCCTTTGCTTGCAAATTCGCCAGTTGGTTTTTCAAAGCTAAACATCAACTGATATAATTCCTTGTTGTTTTGAGCAAAATCCCAACTAATAAGTGATAATTTTAACAGTTGTTCTTGAGGTTCAAGCTCTTCGGATAATACTTTTTCGGATTGCTTATAAAGCTTCTGAAATCCGAAATTTGTAATTTCACGCAAAAGCGCTTCCTTATTTTCAAAATGCTCATAAACAATTGAGGTTGTATATTCAATTGCTTCAGAAATTCTGCGAATGGTAACCGCTTGCCAATTTTCGGCAATTGCTATATCTAAAGCAGCTTTCAGAATACGGCTTTTGGTATTCTCCTTTTCGCGCATTTTTCGTTCTAAGTGACCCATTTAGTAAATATAATATTATGATGTAAAATAACAATGTTATTTTTTAATACGCAAATTATTTGTCAAAATAAAATTGTCATACTTATGTATTAGGAAATTTAAGACATCCAATACTCACGTAATTTAAACTGCGACCGTTTCAAAAATGAGTTGTAAATTTGTGAAAGGAAAATGGGTTTCAGTTTGGTTTAAAAATGCGCATAATTCTTTCACGGCTTCGTTAGCCCTTGGTGTGGATAACG
>JANXXY010000464.1 GCA_025350365.1 Bacteroidales bacterium
GGAGATTTTTAAGTAAATTAGCTAGTTGATAAATTAATTTTCAGGCTTTGGTTATTTTCCTAAGGAAAAAATAATTGTTGATGACAATGCTGTTTGGCATTATTGTATGAATTTTGAAAACCAAACTAATTTAATTCATTAATAATATGAAACATACATTCATATTTATGAGTACGAATTGCCGAAAATATAGTTTTCGGCATAGACTCAAAATTAGATTTATAGATTTTATATCCTGAAAAATTAAATTTTTTTATACTTTTGCACCTTAATTTACATATAATGTCTAACTTATTAATTATTAATTAATTTTATAAATGATTGACGAAAAAGAAGAATTGGAAAACGAGCTGATTGACAAAAATGAATCAGCTGAAAACGAAGCGGGCATCGATGAAGTTGAAGTAGAAATAGAAGAACCAATCGATGTTTTTGAAGAAGAAACTGAAGAAGAAGAACTGGTTGAAGAGGATGCTGATGAAGTAGCCGCTAACCTTTTGAAACTTAAAAGCGAAAAAATTTCCCTGGAAAATTTTGATTGGGCCAAATACAACAACAAATGGGATGTTTATTCAGATGACGAACGTTCATCGCTTGCAGCAATGTATGATAAAACTTTATCTACCATAGCTGAAAATGAATGTATTGACGGTACCGTTATTGCAATGAACAAACGTGAAGTAGTTATTAATATTGGCTACAAATCAGAAGGTGTTGTTAGTTTAAATGAATTTCGTTACAATGTAAATCTTGCCGTTGGCGACAAAGTAGAGGTTTATGTTGAAAGTCAGGAAGACAAAAAGGGTCAGTTAATACTTTCTCATAAGAAGGCTCGTGCTATGCGTTCGTGGGATCGCGTTAATGCGTCTCTCGAAAACGACGAAATTATTCAAGGATACATCAAATGCCGTACTAAGGGTGGTATGATTGTAGATGTATTTGGTATTGAGGCCTTTTTACCAGGTTCTCAGATTGATGTTAAGCCAATTCGTGATTACGATGTATTTGTTGGTAAAACAATGGAATTCAAGGTTGTTAAAATCAATCACGAATTTAAGAATGTTGTTGTTTCTCACAAAGCTCTTATCGAAGCAGAACTTGAACAACAAAAGAAAGATATTATTGCCAAACTTGAAAAAGGTCAGGTTCTCGAAGGAACTGTCAAAAATATCACCTCATATGGTGTGTTCATTGACCTTGGAGGTGTTGATGGTCTTATTCACATCACCGATCTTTCATGGGGTCGCGTAAATCATCCGGAAGAAATCGTACAGCTTGATCAGAAACTGAATGTTGTTATTCTTGATTTTGATGACGCTAAAAAACGTATTGCTCTTGGTTTAAAACAACTTACACCTCATCCTTGGGATGCCCTTAGCGCCGAAATGAAAGTTGGCGATAAAGTAAAAGGTAAAGTTGTAGTCATTGCCGATTACGGTGCATTTGTTGAGATTGCTACTGGTGTTGAAGGGCTTATTCACGTGTCCGAAATGTCATGGTCACAACACTTACGCAGCGCTCAGGAATTCCTGAAAGTAAGTGATGAAGTTGAAGCTGTTATTCTTACCCTTGATCGCGACGAACGCAAAATGTCATTGGGTATCAAACAACTTAAGACAGATCCTTGGGATAGCATCGAATCAAAATATATTATTGGTTCGAAACACAAAGCAAAAGTTCGCAATTTCACCAATTTTGGCGTATTTGTAGAAATTGAAGAGGGGGTTGACGGCTTAATCCATATTTCGGATCTGTCATGGACCAAGAAAATTAAACATCCGTCGGAATTCACACAAGTTGGTGAAGAAATCGAGGTTGTTGTTCTTGAAATTGATAAAGACAACCGCCGTTTAAGCTTGGGTCACAAGCAACTTGAAGAAAATCCATGGGATGTATTCGAAACCATCTTTACTGTTGATTCAATTCACGAAGGTACAATTGTTGAAATATTCGACAAAGGCGCTTTAGTGGCCTTACCATATGGTGTTGAAGGCTTTGTAACTCCTAAACATTTGGTAAAGGAAGACGGATCACCTTCTAAGGTTGATGACAAACTTGAATTCAAAGTAATCGAATTCAACAAGTCTGCCAAACGTATTATTTTGTCTCACAGCAGAGTTTTCGAGGATGTGAAAAAATCGGAGGAAAATGCAGCTAGAAGAGCTGTTTCGGATGATACTAAGAAAGCCACAAAAAAACTGAAGAACACCATGGAAAAAACAACCCTTGGTGATATAACTGAGTTGGCTGCTTTAAAAGAAGAAATGGAAGAACAACAAAAAAAGGCACAACAAAACGATAAATAATTAAATTACAGACCAATGGAATTTAAGATCGAAAAACTGGAAAATTATGCCTTGATTCATGTGCTTGAAGAAAAACTGGATACGCATATTGCGCCTACGTTAAAATCTGAATTGGTATTAATATCGGGGAATGGTGAAAAGAATATTGTTTTAGATCTCAGTAAATGTCGTTATTGCGATTCATCTGGTTTAAGTGCGATTCTTGTGGCAAATCGATTGTGTAAAAATGCCAATGGCACATTTGTACTTACAGGTTTGAATGACGCAGTTGAACGTCTGATTACTATTTCTCAATTAGATACAGTTCTAAACATCACAACTTCCATTGAAGAAGCAATTGCTTTGATTCACCGGAACAATTAATGTCTGGAAAAACACTTGTAAAAGCATGGTCTTTTCTGTTACCGTATTAGGCAGCAGTTCTGCTTTGCCCACTTCTAACAGATATTTAACCGCTCATGTACTAAATGTAGATGAGCGGTTTTTTCTCATTGATTGCGGTGAAGGAACTCAACTTCAACTTAGAAAATACAAGGCTAAATTTAGCCGTTTAAACCATATTTTTATAACACATCTACATGGCGATCACATGTTTGGTCTGCCAGGTTTGATTTCAACGTTTAACTTACTCGGGCGAAAACACGATTTGCATATTTATGCTCATACCAACCTTGAAAAAATTCTAAAGCAATTTCTTGCCCATTTTTTTACACATCTTGACTTTCAGATTATCTTTCATGCATTAAATCACGATTCTAAGGAATTAATCTTTGAAGATTCAAAAATTAGTGTGGAAAGCTTTCCGTTAAAGCACCGGATACCAACGTGTGGTTTTATTTTCCGCGAGAAAGCCCGGATGAAGAACATTCGCAAGGAAATGATTGAATACCACAAAATTCCGGTACGCGAAATTGTTAATATTAAAAGAGGTGACGATTTTGTTACTGATGAGGGAATTGTTATTCCTAATTCAAATCTCACGTTTGATCAGGAATCAACCAGATCATATGCATTTTGCTCTGACACAGCTTATCTTGAAAATATTTTACCAATTATACAGAACGTTGATTTATTATACCATGAAGCAACATTTGCTGATGAAGATAGTGATAGAGCTTTGGAAACACTTCATTCAACAGCTTCTCAAGCTGCTACCATTGCCAAACTTTCAAATGCAAAAAAACTGCTCATTGGTCACTTTTCAGCACGATATAAGGATGTTAAGTCTCTAGTGATTCAAGCTCAGAAGATTTTTCCAAATACCCTCGCCGCAGAAGAAGGACTTGAAATAACCCTTTAAATAGCAGTGGTGTTTTATTTCCACACCTTTAATTTCCAACATAAAATATCCTTATCTTTGCACATTTTTAAAGTAAAATTTATTATGCAGGAGAAGCTTATTATCCTTGATTTCGGGTCGCAATATACTCAACTCATAGCACGTCGGATAAGGGAACTGAATGTTTATTGTGAAATATTCCCTTTCAATAAGAAAATTGATATTGATGCATCAGTTAAAGGAGTAATTTTGTCAGGAAGTCCATTTTCTGTTAGAGATGCTAAAGCCCCCCTGCCCGATCTTACAAATGTTAAAGGCAAAATACCTTTGCTCGGAATTTGTTATGGCGCTCAATACCTTGCACATTATTTTGGTGGTGAAGTATTACCCTCTTCAACACGCGAATATGGTAGGGCCAACTTACAATTTATCAAACAAGGGGTACATCTTCTAAAAGACATATCCGAAAATTCCCAAGTCTGGATGTCACATGGCGATACAATTGCAAGAATCCCATCGAATTATGAAATTATTGCAAGTACATCCGATGTATTAGTTGGTGCTTATCACATTAAAGATGAAACAACTTTTGGGCTACAATTTCATCCTGAGGTTTTTCATACCACCGAGGGTTTAACAATTCTCAGAAATTTTGTGGTTACTATATGCGGATGCCACCAGAATTGGACTCCTGACTCATTTATTGAGTCAACCATATCGGGATTAAAGAACAAAATTGGCGATGATAAGGTGGTATTGGGTCTTTCTGGCGGAGTTGACTCATCTGTTGCTGCTGTTCTGCTGCATAAAGCCATAGGTATAAATTTGACCTGTATTTTTGTTGATAACGGTTTGCTCAGAAAAAATGAATTCAAGTCGGTTTTAGAGTCATATAAATACTTGGGTTTAAATGTAATAGGTGTTGATGCCAGTCAAAAGTTCATTTCAGATTTGAAAGGTGTTTACGATCCTGAACAAAAACGTAAAATTATTGGTCGCGATTTTATTGAAATTTTCGATGAGGAAGCTCATAAAATACAGGATGTTAAATGGTTGGGGCAAGGCACTATTTACCCCGATGTTATTGAATCTGTTTCAGTAAACGGGCCGTCGGCAACCATAAAATCTCACCATAACGTAGGCGGTTTGCCCGAAAAAATGAAGCTCAAAATTGTTGAGCCCTTAAATTTATTATTTAAAGATGAAGTTCGCAGGGTTGGCAAAGCGCTTGAAATACCAACTAATATTCTTAATCGTCATCCCTTTCCGGGACCCGGTTTGGGCATTCGCATCATAGGCGATGTTACTGCAGAAAAGGTCGCTGTACTTCAGGAAGTAGATAATATTTTTATTGAAGGGTTAAAAACACATGGTTTGTATGATCAGGTATGGCAGGCAGCAGCCATTTTATTACCAATACAATCAGTTGGCGTAATGGGAGATGAACGGACATACGAAAACGTTGTAGCCCTCCGGGCAGTATCTTCCACAGATGGAATGACAGCTGATTGGTGCCATCTTCCTTATGAATTTCTCGCAAAGATATCCAACGACATAATTAACAAGGTAAAAGGCGTAAACAGAGTTGTTTATGATATTAGCTCGAAACCCCCTGCCACCATTGAATGGGAATAACTATATTGTAGAACACTTGAAATTCAAATCTTTGCAAAATGAATTATAAATCACGAATACTTTTAATATCTTTTCTGTTATTATTAATCGGGTCAACTGCGGTTAAAGCCCAGTTATTTAACGAACAAAGTTTAAAAATTTTTAAACTTTTCAATTGGATTGACTCCTATTATGTAGACAGTGTTAATCTTGACAAAATAAGTGAAGAAGTTATGCGGAACATGCTTCAGAAAATGGATCCGCATTCAGCCTACATTAGCAAAGAGGAGGTGGCAGAAATGAACGAACCGCTTCAAGGCAATTTTGAAGGTATCGGTGTTACATTCAATATTTTAAATGATACAATTTTAATTGTATCCCCCATTGTAGGCGGACCATCGGAAAAACTCGGAATTAGAGCCGGAGACAGAATTATTTTAATTGACAATGTGAATGTAACGGGCAAAGATATTTCAAATAAAAAGGTATTTAGCAAGCTTCGTGGCAAAAAGGGGACAACAGTGAAAGTTGATATTAAAAGACACGAACTGAATCAACTAATACCATTTTCTATCGTCAGGGATAAAATACCACTTCAAAGTGTGGATGCATCGTACAAAATTAATTCAACAACAGGTTATATCCGGTTAAGTCGCTTTTCGTCTACCTCACTTACTGAAATCGATCGTATACTTACTAAATTTAAGAATGAAAAAATTAAGAACGTCATTCTCGATTTATGCGGCAATGGTGGAGGATACCTCGATGTAGCTGTTGATCTGGCAGATGATTTTCTTGATGCCAATAAAATGATTGTTTATACAAAGGGCATTCACTCTGAAAAAAAGGAATATATTTCTACATCCAAAGGGTTATTTGAGAAGGGTAAGCTTGTATTAATGATTGATGAAGGTTCGGCTTCTGCCAGTGAGATTCTCGCCGGAGCTATTCAGGATTGGGATAGGGGTATTATTGTAGGACGGCGTTCATTTGGCAAAGGATTGGTTCAACGACCGTTCACCTTTCCCGATGGAGCTATGGTTCGATTAACTGTTGCCCGTTATTATACTCCATCCGGCAGATTAATACAAAAACCTTATAATGAAAGCTATGAATCTTATTCCGATGAATTGTCCTCACGGTATAGATCCGGAGAATTGCTGGATAAAAAGAAAATAATTCATCCCGATTCAGTAAAATACTTCACACTCATCAATAAAAGAGTTGTTTATGGAGGAGGAGGAATAACACCGGATGTTTTTGTCCCTCTGGACACTACAGCATATACAACCTATTCCAGGAAACTCATCTCAGGTGCCGTCTTAAATAGCTTTACACTTGAATATACTGATAAGAGCCGAGAATTTCTACTCAGAAAATACGCTGATTTTACGATATTTAAATCCAACTATTTAACAGATGATAATTTAGTAAGTGAACTTGTTAAATTCGCCGAAAAACAATCGATAACCTGTTCCGAAGCTGAACTTTCTCAATCAAAACCACAAATAGCATTACTCTTAAAGGCATATATCGCCAGAGATTTATGGGGATTGAGTGAATTTTTTGAAATTTATAACTCATCGAATCCAGGTTACGTCAAAGCTATTGAAGTAATTAATAATTGGGAAAATTATCTCGAAAAGAAATGACAATTCTACAAAGCTTTTTATAGTGCTAGACTGGTTAATAAAAAATTATATTGAAATAATTGGCGCCTTTTTGGGACTGTTTTACGTTGTACTTTCTGTTCGACAGAATATTTCGTTATGGTTTATTGGGATTTTAACCTCTGCATTTTATATTATTGTTTTCTTTAATTCAAAACTATACGCAAACATGTCATTACAGTTTTATTATCTGATAATGAGTATTTACGGATGGTATTTTTGGAAACATACACAGAATAATCCACAAATTTCCGGCGGCATTTTACCTGTTCGCACAATATCCAATAAAATTATCATTTGGTGTATGCTTATTGGCTTAAGCTTATTGATTCTATTATTTGTGATATTGGAACAATATACTGATTCGCCTTTTCCCGGATGGGATTCATTTACTACGATGTTAAGCATTATTGCCACCTGGATGTTAACACGTAAATATATAGAAAATTGGTTGTTATGGATAATATCCGATACAGCCTCCGTGGGTTTGTATTTTTACATGAAGTTATACCCAACCACTATATTGTTTTTTATCTATACCATCATGGCTGTAATTGGATTCATTGAATGGAAAAAAACGATACTGATAAAAAGATAAAAATAACTTATTTTTCAATTCATAATGAAATTAATCCATTAAGATTGTAACTTATGAAGCCGGCAAACATTTTGATGAATTGGAAACTACTGCAAATTTTGATGATAACCTATTAGAAGTCGGAGAAGAAATAGGTTTTTTAGACAATCATAACCAGAAAGAACTCCTTCAAACAGCTAGGCCAAAGTTTAAATGCTATGCGGGTCAATAACCTGCAAACCTTGAATATATGAAGCTAAAACTTTCCTATATGATATTATCTACAAATAAAAAGTAAACGCGATATTCAATCGTTTTTTATTTTTCAACAAACCAATGTTATTTTCTTCACATGAAAAGTTCATATAAAGAAAAAAGTAGCTATTTTTGAAAACCTTTGAAATTTCTTGGATAACC
>JANXXY010000466.1 GCA_025350365.1 Bacteroidales bacterium
AATTGTTCCACGTGGAACATATATATTTGTTAATCAACATAATAATTCGTATCTTTGTTTACGAAAGATAAACACACAAGGGGATATGTTTAAACCAAATAATGAGCCGGGATTATTCAGTTTTGAGAAAGAGCTTTGCAAAGTACAAAGAGATATACTTGAGAACTCAAAAGAAAAGTGGTTTTACAATCTGATACTGCGAAGTGTGGATGAATATAGTTTCAAAGCACTGTATTCAGAAAAAGCAAGCCGTCCCAATGTTGCTATTAATATTTTGGTTTCGACGTTGATTTTAAAAGAACTCAAGGGGATCAGTTATGATGAGTTGATGGAAAGCGTTATGTTCGATCTGCGATTTAAAGTAGCTTTAGGCCTTGAAAGTATTGATGAAGTACCATTTTCGAGAGGGACACTTTTTAATTTTCAAAATAGGATTTTAGAACACGAGCAGAAAACAGGCATTAATTTGATTGAGCAGGTTTTCGATACTTTGAGTACCCAACAAATAAAAAAGCTATCACTAAAAGCCGATATCCAAAGGACCGATTCCACATTAATAGCCTCCAATATCCGCAAACACTCCCGGATACAATTGTTGGCAGAAGTATTAATAAGGTTAGAAAGGATACTGAGTGAAGTTGACAAACAAGAGGTTCTGGAGCATTTGCAGGCGTACCTGAAAATGGGGTCTGAAAAATATGTTTACGGGTTAAAATCAGAAGACTTGCCACGTGCGCTAGACAAATTGTGCCAAGTGTACCACACGATCCACACCCACCTATCTGAAAAACCAAACTATCATGAACAGAAAGAATTCGTTATTTTCATGAGGGTTTATAAGGAACATTTTGCAGTTGTCGATCAAAAAATTACCCCCAAACCAACCACGCAACTCCATAGTGGCATGTTACAATCGCCCGATGATCAGGATGCCACTTATCGTAAAAAGAAAGATCAAAGCAGCAAAGGATACACCATCAATGGAACCGAAACGGCAAACCCCGACAATCCGGTACAACTGATTACCGACATCGCCGTGAACCCTAACAATATTGATGATACCCAAATCTTGCACAGCCGCATAGATAAAATACTGGAAAAAACACCGGAATTAAAAGAGCTTCATACCGATGGCGGTTATGGTAGCGAAGGAAATGACAAAAAACTTGAAACACTAAACATAACACAGATTACCACAGCCGTAAGGGGACGAGAAAGCGAAATAGAAAAAACCATTGAGCAAATTAGCCAATCCCCTGACGTATTCCAGGTTAAATGTCCATGGCAAACAACCATATCCACTCCCACCAAACAACGTTATAAAGTCAGGTTCGATTTAAAGGTTTGCCAAGAATGTCCATTAAACGATAAATGCCTCATATTTAAAAACAAAGGGCGATACTATTTTAAACATGAAGACTACCTGTTAAACAAACGTAACAACAATATTAGTAATATCCCCAAAGAACGGCGAAAGATCAGGCCAAATGTTGAAGCGTTAATGAAAGAAATTAAAATTAGGACGCGAAACGGAAAAACAAAGGTGAGGGGGTTGTTTAAAACCAGTTTATTTGCTTTTAATGTGGGAATTGCAATTAATTTTGGGAGAATATATCGATATGTGCTTGAACATAACATAATTAACAATTTATTCCCGTCGACGCCCTTACTTTTTATTAGAAATTACCAAAAAAATATTCATCTCTTTTTTAAAATCGAAAAAACTCACCATCGTCAAGCAAATTTCCTGCTCTTTCAATATCTCTTCAAATATTTTTTAAATATGCCCTCCTCCGCAACATAAAAATTTGCGGGTTTTTAAACCGGACTCAGTTATGATTTGCAAATAAATGTAAACTACAATAAAAGCCCTATGTTTCCTTAAGTAAAGCTTTTATATGCAATTAACGACCAGTATGTAATCTTTTATTTTTTATTTATACTTTTTAGAAATTCTTCAGCTGTCATTATTGGTATTAAAGAATCCTTATAATCTTTACCGTTTCTTGTTATCAATATACTACATTCTGATTTTAATGCACTAAAATACTGAAGTGAGTCTTCAAAATGCGAAAACTTTGAATTCAGTCCTTTTTCGATGATTAGTTCATCTAAACTGCAAATTTCCGAAATAATTTTAAATTTTCTAAGTTTATTTTTTGCTTTATCTAAGTTCTCATATTTGGTTAGAAAATAACTAACAGTAGAATAAGATAATGATGATACAACCAAGCTAAGTTGACCTCTATCAGCAAGGGTCGTAACCTTTGCGATCGAATCATAAAACGGGACTCGCTCTCCCAATAAATCCAACATGACATTGGTGTCTATAAACAACCTGATTTTCATTTATATTTTTCGATCAGGTAGTTTGTATATTCCCTTTTGTAATCCATGTCAGCAGGTATGTTATTCCCAGTAGATAAACTTCTTACAAATGGTGAAATCTGAATTTCTTCATTATCATTAGAATCATCTTGAATCACTAAGGATTGAAGATACGATTCTATTAATCTGGATAAACTTCTATTGTGTGATGAAGCATAATTTTTGGCTCTATCAATCACATACTTATCAAGTTTTATAGTTAATTTGGCATCCATGTTATGCAATTTTGTACGTACAAATATATAATTTTAATTCGTATAATACAAATTGCAGAACGGCAACCGACTACCCTGATACGCAGCCAAAGTCACACATAACCCCTTATCTTTGTTTACCGATGCAAACTCCCTCAATAACAAATAATCGAAATGTATATTGAAATGTTCGTCAATGCGATCGGCTTCATAATTAGCTTCCGTAACATTATTTTATCAGTAATTCATCTTCTTTATAAGCACCCTCACCGGCGCAGTGTTTGAATAAAATATTCTTGTTCATTTTGAAAGTGGTAAATACTAAATCATTGGGTTTAATTAGTTATTTGCTGTTCCACACTGCACACCAACGATGGCGGTTGAGCAGGTCGGGGGGGGGGTATTGCTCCTCCTTTCCCTCTAAAAACCGTGCGTGAGATTTGCTTTTTATTGTCGTTGCGGTCAATAAGTATAATAGTTGTTTTGTCGACAATAAACTCAAAAAGCAAACTATTGTTCATTAAGTTCTGTATAAATTTAGTGTCAGAATCCGGGATGCAGTTCAACCGGGACTTCAAGTTGGGTTTTGCAGACCACATGAAGTCCTATTTGTTTTTATTACAGGCAGTTTTATTTCTTGCTGATAAAATTGAATATGCTGTCTGCAATGTCGCTAATCCTGTCAGATGTTGATGGGTCAGACTCATTCGTCAAAATCACAATGCCACTATTTATTTCTGGATAAAAAATAACGTAACTCACAAATCCATATGTTCCGCCATCTGCCCAAAATTGACGGTTGCCATTATCTTGTTTATATACTCGAATATTATAATATAAACTTTCTGATTTAGTTGAGTCATCCATACCCGCATTCCAAATGAAACTCAAATCATTTTTAGTGGCATTTAACTTTATTTCTGTTGGTGATTTTGGTTTAAGGTTTGATGTTGCTATTGTATTTTCATATACATATGTGGCTTCATAATCATTAGGATATTTCATTCTGCCATAATGTAAAATATCCAGAACATTATTATTATTAACATCTCCAAATAAGGAACCGCCTTCTTCGCAATTTAAAATATAATGAAATGTATATGAAAAGGTATTATTCTTTTCGTTTTTGAAAATACTAACTTCATTATTATTCCTGTTACCATAATATAAGATATCAGGATAGCCATCATTAGTATAATCAGCTAATTCAATGTTATTCCAAAAGACACCTATGGATGAAATTGACTGAGTATTTTCAAATTTCATATTTCCTTTATTAATTAAAATATTAAGGCTGTTATATTCTGACGAATATAGTGTTTGTGAAGGACTTCCAATATAAACTAAATCAATTAACCCATCTTGATTAGTATCACCTACCGCCATAGAAACGTAATTTAATTGTGGCAAGCCGATATTTACCTCATGAAAATTAAAATTACCCAGATTCTTATAAAATTTGAAACTAAAATCAGATGCAGAACTCATTGCGATAATAACATCTTTTAAGCCATCATTATCAAAATCTACCCATTTTGACTCGCATTTACTAAAATTGCCCCGACTCCCATAAATCTTTGTAAATGGAACCTCTTTTTTTTCAAAAAAATTATTACCATTGTTTTTATAAACTCCAAGGTCAAATTGATCCTGATTGCTTATACCCATTAAAAAAATATCTAGTTTGCCATCATTATTGATATCAACCCATTGAACATTTCCTTCACCAACTTGCAGAATGGGAACATTTATGTCAGTAAAATTGCCATTACCATCATTCTGATAGACTTTGGTAATATTATCTTCTGACATGCCACTTTTAGTGCCTGAATACAATAGATCAATGTTCCCATCATTATTGTAATCACCCCAACATAAAGACCCATAGATAACTCGTGGAATATTATTTATACTACTTTCTGAAAATGTGTTATCTCCATTATTTTTGTAAAACATTGCGTGTTGAAAATCTCCTCCAAAATCTAATCCTGTAACAAATATATCTAGTTTCCCATCTGAATTATAA
>JANXXY010000467.1 GCA_025350365.1 Bacteroidales bacterium
GGAATAACACTATTTACCCTAGCATTGGTATTTGCCTTTCTTTCTCAAAACGAATTGAAAAAAAAATTTTCTGATGCAGCCCTTGTTGAAAATAATCAGAATGAATCTCAGAAAAGCGGATTGCCAACTAATAGTTTACAAGAAAATGCCGATAATACTTCAGTTGCAGATTCTTCAATTCAAGGTAATATAAAGTTGACAGATAATCAACAGGAAAGTAAAATAACTAAGGTTGATAGTTCGAAAATATCAATGGATATCGACAGTAAGGATAATTTCCCGACTTTCCGCGGACAAGGTGGTTACGGGATAGCGCGTCAAAAAAATATACCTGTAAAATGGAATGGTAAAACCGGCGAAAATATTCTTTGGAAGATAGCTCTGCCCCTCGGAGGTTTTAATTCTCCCATACTTTGGGGAAGCAAGTTGTTTTTAACAGGCGCCAGCGCCACAAAACGCGAGGTGTATTGTGTTGATCGGAATTCAGGTAAAATATGGTGGACAACACCTGTTGAAAAAATATCCGGATCGCCCGGTCAAGCTCCTAAAGTTTCCAGCGAAACTGGATTTTCTGCTCCAACCGCGGCAACCGATGGTAAAGCCGTATATGCGGTTTTTGCCAATGGAGATATCGTGGCCATTGACATGAATGGTAAAAAGATATGGAGCCAAAATCTTGGCGACCCGCAAAATCATTACGGTCACTCTTCATCTTTAATGATTTATAAGGATTTGGTGATTGTTCAATACGATCAGCGGAACGCTCCAAAGCTAATGGCTTTGTCCGCTTCAACCGGAAAAACCGTTTGGAGCACATCCCGGAAGGTAAAAATATCGTGGGCTTCACCTATCATAGTGAATACAGGTAAGCGAACCGAAATAATAGTGGCAGCCGAGCCTTATGTTGCGTCTTACAATCCTGCAACAGGCGAAGAACTTTGGAAAATAGACTGCATCTCCGGTGAAGTAGGGCCGTCGGTGGCTTATGCGAATGGAATGGTATTTTCGGTGAACGATTATTCCAAACTGGCAGCAATAAAAATTGGTGATCAACCACAACTGCTTTGGGAAAGCAGCGATTTTCTTTCGGACGTTCCAAGCCCGGTGGCTACGGATAAATACCTTATTCTTGTTACTAGTTTCGGAACGGTAGTTTGCTACGACACACAAACAGGGAATAAATATTGGGAAAAGGAATTTAACAACAGTATCTATTCGTCGCCGGTGATTGCCGAAGGTAAAGTATACGTGCTCGACCGCACCGGACTAATGCATATTTTTAAAGCAGATAAAGAATATGTATCTCTGGGAGAGCCTGCTTTAGGTGAAAAATCGGTGTGTACTCCTGCTTTTTCAAATGGCAGGATTTACCTGCGCGGTGATAAAAACTTGTATTGTATCGGAAAATGAGCAACGCAATAACAGATAAAGTCGATCATATCGTTCAGGGGATAGGTAAGTCATCCGATAAGGTGATTCCTATTCTTCAGGCTATTCAGGATGAATTCAATTACCTTCCTGAAGAGGCCATGAAGCGAGTATGTGAGACAACCGAAATCATCCCATCTTCTATTCACGGTATATCCACGTTTTATTCTCAATTTCGCCTCAAACCCGTTGGTAAGCACATTATCAAGGTTTGTGTAGGAACGGCATGTCACGTAAAAGGCGCCGTTCAGGTGTATGATGCATTCCGTCGGACATTGAAACTGAAAAACGGTGAAGATACTGATGCTGAAGGTCTTTTTACACTTGAAAAAGTATCGTGTCTGGGATGCTGCACCCTGGCTCCAGTTGTTCAGGTGGATGACATCACATACGGTCATGTTGGAACTGAAAAAACTCCGGAAATTCTTGATGATTTTCTTTCTGCCAAAAAAAATACCTTATTCCCTGAAACAGGTACTATTTCAAAACACAGGGCGTCACAAGGAGAAATACGGATCGGGTTAGGTTCTTGTTGTGTAGCCAGTGGAAGTGCCGAAGTGAAGTATGAACTTGAAAAAGCTCTGAACCGCAATAAAATCAATGTTTCTGTAAAGCAGGTTGGTTGTGTGGGTATATGCAACCAGGTTCCCATACTGGAAATTCATAAACCGGGCGAGCTTCCAACTTTTTATACAAAAATAAAGCCCGACGAAATAAACGAGGTGATAAGGCAGCACTTTAAACCAACAAATTCCATTGACCGGATAAAGAGTAACGTTTATAATTTCTTTGACAGTATTGCCACTGAGAATCTGCCAAAATCTGTTTCCAGATATGAATCGGACAGACCGGATACTCCTGTTTCGGAGTTTCTGAAAGGTCAGGTAAGTATTGCCACTGAAAACAGGGGAGTATTGAAACCTACCGATATTAACGAGTACAAACGTCAGGGCGGATTTACCGCCTTAAATAAGTGTTTGAAGGAAATGTCTCCTGACGAAATTATTGATCTGATTAAAAAAAGTGGATTACGGGGCAGAGGCGGAGCCGGTTTTCCATCGCACATCAAATGGCAGTTAGTACGAAATGTATCGTCCGATAAAAAATATGTGATATGTAATGGAGATGAAGGCGATCCAGGCGCTTTTATGGATCGGATGTTGCTCGAATCTTACCCTTTCCGGATTATAGAAGGATTAATCATCGCCGCCTATGCAGTTGGAGCCGGAGAAGGCATTTTCTATATCCGTGCCGAATATCCTTTGGCAGTGAAACGTATCAGCGAAGCAATTAAAATTTGTGAAAAAGAAGGATTATTAGGAACTAATATTGTAGATACATCTTTTTCATTTAATTTACAGATATTTGCCGGGGCAGGCGCTTTTGTTTGTGGTGAAGAAACTGCTCTCATCCAGTCTATTGAAGGTAATAGAGGGTATCCTGTGATGCGACCGCCTTATCCTGCCGAAAGTGGTTTATGGGGTAAACCAACGCTAATCAATAATGTAGAGACACTTTCACTGGTTTCGTGGATTATTCGCAAAGGCGCCGATGCATTTAATTCAATTGGTACCGAAAACAGCAAGGGAACCAAAGTATTTGCCCTTGCGGGAAAAGTGAAAAGGGGAGGACTTATCGAAGTTCCAATGGGAATCACCATTCGTAAGATTGTAGAAGAAATTGGCGGAGGCATTCCCGATGGCAAAAAATTCAAAGCTATCCAAATTGGAGGTCCATCAGGAGGCTGTATCCCTGCTTCCATGGCCGATATTTCCATTGACTACGCTTCGCTTACAAAGGCAGGAGCCATGATGGGGTCCGGTGGTTTAATCGTGCTCGACGAAACCGATTGTATGGTGGACATAGCTCGTTATTTTTTGTCATTCACTCAAAATCAGTCGTGTGGAAGATGCACATTTTGTCGTGTCGGGACTACCCGAATGCTTGAAATTATGAATAAAATTTGCAGCGGAAAAGGGATATTGGAGGACATGGCCGCACTTGAAAAATTGGCCGCATCAACCAAAAAAGGCAGTATGTGCGGGCTTGGAAAGTCGGCGCCTAATCCTATCCTGTCCACCTTAACCTATTTCAGGGACGAATACCTTGCTCACATTGATGGACATTGTGCTACCGGAAAATGCAAGGACATGGTAAAGTATGAAATTACGTCCGATTGCATTGGTTGTACCAAATGTGCCCAACGCTGTCCCTCCCAAGCCATTGAGGCACGACCATATGAGTTGCATTTTGTCGATCACGAAAAATGTATAAAATGCGATATATGTAAGCAGATTTGTCCTGCAAACGCTGTGATAACAATTTGATATGATTCATCTTAAAATAGATAATATAGACATCACCATCGCTAATGGAACAACCGTTCTGGAGGCAGCAAAAACCGTAGGTATTAAAATTCCTTCCATGTGTTTTAAGGAAGGATTTGAAAATTGTCCGTCCTGCATGGTTTGTTTGGTTAAGGACAGAAAATCAGGAAATCTGATGTCGTCATGCGCTTTGAAGGTGACGGAAGGTATGGATATTATTAGCAATGAACCTGAAGTAACAGAAGCAAGAAAGGAAGCTCTTGAGCTTCTTTTGAGCGACCATATTGGCGATTGTGAAGCTCCATGCAGTCTTGCTTGTCCCGCAGGTATGAATATTCCCCTCATGAACAGGCTCATTGCATCCGAAAATTTTACCGAATCGTTAAGAGTAGTAAAAGAGGAAATTGCGCTGCCATATATTTTGGGATATATCTGCCCGGCTCCTTGCGAAAAGGCTTGCCGAAGAAAACAGGTTGACGAGCCGGTATCGGTTTGCATGTTAAAACGGTTTGTGGCTGAGCAAGATGAAACAAATAGTGTACATCAATTACCCCCAAAAAAAACGGACAGCAATAAAAAGATAGCCATTATCGGTGCAGGACCTGCAGGTCTCGCAAGTGCATTTTACCTGCTTCAGTTTGGTCATCATTGTGTACTTTTCGACAAGAATGAAGATGCCGGAGGTGCGCTTCGATATAGCATTCCGGAGGAAGAACTGCCCAGAAGTGTGATCAATGCAGAGATTGAGCTTATTCGCAGGTATGGCGCTGAATTCAGGTTGAATGCCCTGGTTACTAAAATGGTATTTATGAACGACATAAAACCAGCTTTTGATGCCGTAATTATTGCTACAGGCGATATATCATTATCTAACTATTTGACTCAAATTGAGTTCAGTAAAACCGGTATTGTGGTCGGAGATGGAACATTTGTTACTTCCGAACCGGGCATATTTGCCTGTGGTAGTGCGATACGAGCCCAAAAAATGGCTGTGCGGGCTGTAGCTCAGGGGAAAGCAGCAGCAATTTCTACCGATCGTTATTTAAGAGGTCTATACCTTGAAAAACCATCGAAAAGATTTAATTCGCGGTTTGACAAACTCCAGGTTTTGGAATATGCCGAATACCTTAAAGAGTCTATTCCTGACCGGAGATTATTACCTGAAGGAGGCCACACTAAAGGATTCAGCCCAGTTGAGGCTGTAAAAGAAGCAATGCGCTGTATGCATTGCGATTGCCGGAAACCGGAAACCTGCAAGCTGCGGCTATACGCAGATGAATACAAAGCTGACCGCAAAAAATATTTAATCGTAGAACGGAAAACATTGACGAAGCATTTTCAGCATGACAAGGTAGTGTATGAACCGGAAAAATGCATCAGATGCGGATTATGCGTCGATATCACCATTCAGAGCAAGGAAATTATTGGTCTTAGCTTTGTAGGCCGTGGGTTCGATGTTCGTATCGATGTTCCTTTCAGTCAATCCATTAAAGAAGGGTTGACGCATGCTGCCAAAAAATGTGTGGAAGCCTGTCCAACAGGAGCGTTGGCATTTAAAGACAGGTAGTGACGTTGCATACAATGTCTTTACTGTCTGGAATAACATATTATTTCCTTGATTTTTTGTAATTTTGAACGAAAAATGCCGACAATTTTACTTATAGCTGGTTGGAGACTTATTTCTGGGCAAATGAAAGCAATGAACAAATCCATATCCATGCTGAAAAAGGTGATATGGAATGCAAATTTTGGCTTGATATTGAAAATTTTGAAATAATATCTGCATTGGAATACCATTTAACTTCTCAAGCAAGACGTGAAATTAAAAAAATAATTTATGAACACTTTGATTATATTGTATCTGAGTGGAACAAATTCTTTACAAAGAAATGATTATGGAACAAATATATAAAATATCAGATTTGAGATTTGAAAATGATTATTTGATATTAACTATAAATAACCAAAT
>JANXXY010000005.1 GCA_025350365.1 Bacteroidales bacterium
CTCCTTTCTCGCTTTAGAGGGAAGGTTGGGATGGGGGCAAATGAGAAATAAGTGACTTTATGGATGGACACTAATTATTGAACAAATAGTTTGAGGATGTTCGTTAATGGAAAGTGCAAACTTTCTCTTTGAAAGGTTAAGCTCTTTAAGCTCTCTTTCTAAGATAATGCCAGGGTGTATGCCTTTAAGTATTTTAAGTTTTTTTTGCATGCACAAATATAAACAAAAATGGTTATATTTATACAGCGTATCTCCTTGAAATTTAACATTTATACCCTTACTAAATAATTTTTTACGATTTTATACAGTTCGAATTTGTAACAACAACTTCGAATAGCATGAGGTAAAAATTGTCGTTTACAAAATCTATTGATAAACAGGTCGTCGCTACACGGCTATTTTTAACGGAAAACAAAAAGGGGTATCCTTACTCTTGCGTTCAATATTTTGTATTTATCAAGAAATATGTTGTATTTTTGGTTTCAATGAAAACAAAAGAGGAACATGTCGGGTTTTGGGTTGCACAGGCAGAAGATGATTGGAAAGCGGTTTTTACTTTGTTTAATGGTCAACACTTTTTACAATCTTTCAAGGATGCACAGTATTTGCAATGAAGCGTTTACAAAATCGATGATTGATACTACAAATAACATACGACTATGGTTACTAGAGAATTTGCAATAAACACCGCTAAATCGTTCGTTCAGGATTGTAATTTAATTGGGCTGAACTTTTATAAGGTGTTGATTTTTGGATCGGTAGTAAAAAACAATGCACATGAATGGTCGGACATTGATTTGTTATTAGTGTCCGACCAATTTAATGATAATGTTTTTGCAAATTTAAAGTTATATTCTAAAGTCAATATTAAATATCCACTGATAGAGACACATCCGTATTCAACCCATTTTTTTAAAGAAGGTAATGGCTTCATTCAGGAAATTATGAAGAAAAGTATAGAGATTGAATAAACCATTGTTTTAAAGCGGTTTTGTCTACGTGTTAAAGAAATTGTCTTTTCTACAAACAGATCGTCTTTACGTTTTGTTCCATCTCTCTTTTCCTCTGTGTCTCTTTTCCTCTGCGTTCAATCTGCCCTAATTTCCACATCCGATAACATTTTTTCACCTCCATAAACTATTGTTATTCCCTTATAATCAACCTAAAATTTTAACAAATACCGAAAGTTATTCACATAGGTATTTGATTAGTTAGTTATTATTATAACTTTAGCCAGATTTACACGTAAAACGTAATGAGTTTTGTTAGTTTTTAATAAAATTATTAACCTGTGGAGCATTTTAGACACTTTAGATTTAATTATTTACTGAAATACCAGAAATCATGGCAACTACTGTTTTTATTCCTCATGTTCAATATTACTTCACTAGTAGCCCAAGTCGATAGAGAATTTTGGTTTGTGATCCCTAAGGAAACTCAAGGGCATGGGCCTATAGACAATATAAATAATGTAAGTTTTAAAATAGCGAATACAAGCTCAAATGCACCTGCACAAGTGAAAATTGAAATGCCTGCCAATGGTCTTTTTGTCACAAGAACATTTACAATACCGCCAGGCCAATCGCATGTTGAAATTATGGCAACCAATTATGCGCAGTTTGACCTCTTATACGCCAACCCATCTTTGGGGAACGTTAATCCAAATTCTGGACCAAACAATCGTGGAATACATATTATTTCCGATATGGACATCACAGTGTATTATGATTATGATAATTTTTACAACCGCGATCTTTTTTCTTTAAAAGGAAAAAATGCATTGGGTACCGAGTTTTATACTCCATTTCAAACAATATGGGATAATGGTTGGGCGAATTATACCCCTAAGCCTATATCTTCAGTTGAAATTGTAGCAACCGAAAATGGTACTGATGTGTATATTACTCCTCCCACCAATGCTTTGCCAATTTTTAAGGGGACAGCAAACAATAATACCATTCACATTTTATTAAATAAAGGTGAAACGTATACTTTAGTTGCTACTTCTAATTCAGGCGCTTTACATCCAGCAGGTACATATATTCGCAGCACAAAAAAAATTGCAGTGACCACCAATGACGATTCGGTTGGTTTAAATGGTGGGTGTTTTGATATTGCCGGTGATCAAATGGTTCCTGTAAATATTTTAAAAAATAAATACATAGTAATGACAGGTGCTGCAAGTAGAAACATTCCTCCTGTTGTTTTTCACGACTCTAATGCAGCGGAACAAATTTTTGTTTTGGCGACCAGAGACAATACATGCATACAATTCTATGATAATACAGGTGTAGTGCTTTATACAACAACAACCCTTGCTAAAGGTAAGCAGGATTATTATACGGTTGATATTAGCAATCCAAAAAATAGCTCAATTTTTATTGAAGCTGTTGATCCTATAACAAAAAATCCGGTAGCTGATCCTGTTGTTCCGAAGGATACATCTAACAGGTTTGCTGTGTGGCATATTACCGGTGTGGGATGCGAAATTGGCGGGGCAATTGTACCTCCCATATCCGATTGCACAGGTTCCAGCCAGGTTTCCTTTTACAAATCCACCACAGTAGCTACCTTAAGCTTAAACCTGATGATCCGTTTGGATAAATTGCAACCGTTTGGAGCTGCAACACAGCCTTATAATTTTTTTACATTAATATATTCTGATGGAACACCGGATTTTCATATCCCCGGTAGCTGGTTTGAAGTAAATTCAAAAGGTGGTTGGGCAGTTCTGCAAAAAAAATATAAAGATTTTGGAACGTTGTTGCATGGTGGACAGGCACATAAAATAGTGAATTCCGAAGATGTTTTCCATCTGGGAATTATTAATGGGCAAAATCCACAAACAAATAAGTACGGTTACTTTTCGTCATTCAATGCCGATTCAGCACTAGTTAGGATTGCTGACCCAAATGATTTGATTTTCGAAAAAACAAGCTGTTTTGGAGATACTGTATATTTAGCTGCCAGTGGAGGATTGAGTTATAGTTGGTATCATTTAGAACCCGCCCCCGCACCTTGGTCAACGGCTTACCTCAGCGACCCTAAATCGGCCACACCACAGGTATTCAGCCCCGTAGGGAAGCATAAATTCATCTGTGTGGTTAAACAAGCTAAATGCTTTGGAAACGATACATTATATGTCGATGTTGAGGTATTGCCGCAGGTTCCGTCAATATTTACCACCGATAAAACCACCATTTGCGATCCGGGTAAAATATCCTTTACCGCTACCAATGTTGGTGCAACTAAATATGAATGGAAGAAAAAAATTGGTACGTTTCCCGAAATTTTGATTTATCCTTTAAATCCGTTGAGTTTTACTGAAACTTACATTGGTATTAATAAGGGAACCGCACCTTTGAATATTAAGTACACGCTTACAGCGATTAAGAATTTAGGATGTCCCAACCCGGTTTCTAAAACTATAACCTTATATCCCCAGATAAAAGCGCAATTTCAAACTTTCCCTTTAATGGATACCATCGGGTGTCATCCCAAACCTGTTAAATTTGCTAATAACTCGAATGGCAATGTAACCGACTCTTCGTATTTGTGGGTTTTTGGCGATGGAGGAACATCCAGTATAAAAAATCCAAATCATGTATACGAAAATTGGTTCGGAAATAAAGATTCAATTTATCATTCCAAACTAATTGTAACTTCTCCCTATTATTGCCGGGATACAGCACGGCAGGATTTTTACGTTCACCCCTTCATCAAAGCAAGTTTCACTGTCGATACTGTTCAGGGTTGCAGTCCCTTAACCATAACAATTTATAATAATTCGTTAAATAAACCTGCTATTAAGGATAATACAGGCAGGAACAATTATTTTTGGGACTTTGGTGATGGTACTACTGATACTACCAGCATACCGGTATTTTTTCATACTTTCCCTTCAAATACCGGCGCTATATCCAGAAATTACAAAGTTATCTTAACTGTTAAAAATAATAGCTCAAAGGGTTGCCCGGATACTATTTCCCGCATCATTAAGGTCTACCCGCAAAGTAATGTAGGCATTTTAATGAATCCCAATAAAATCGATTTTTGTGATTCTACCGAGGTAAATTTTACGGCAATTCCAAGTGCCGCAATAACGTCCTTCTTATGGGATTTTGGTGATGGTAATACATCCACTCTGCAAAACCCCAATCACCTTTTTACCAATTTAACAAACAGCGACGTAACTTATAAGGTGAAATTAACAGGTATCTCTGCCCAATATTGCAATGGCTATGCAACAAAAGATGTTATTGTACATGCTTTTCTCGATCCGCAGTTTGGAGTTGATGTTCCTTCATTTTGTGCGCCATTTAATGCAAACATTAAAAACAAATCAAGGGGGGGTATCACTAAATACGATTGGTATTATGGTGATTTAACACATGATAATCATTTTATAACCGATACCATCCATACCTATCGGAATACTACAAACAATGATCTGACGCCTGATGTGAAATTGGTAATTACTAATAGCGGAGGCTGTAAGGATTCGGTTAGCCATCCGTTAAAAGTTTATCCCGAAATTAAAGCTGATTTTAAAACTTCGGTTTTATTTGGTTGCAACCCATTGCCAATCAATTTTACGAACCAGTCAACATATGTCAATAGCTTTCCGCCGGTTGCCAAATATTTCCTTTGGGATTTTGGCGATGGTACCACTTTAACCGATAAAAACCCGGGGCATATTTTTACGAATACTGCTTCTTCCAGTGTTACGTATCACATTAAACTAACAGTTACTTCCGATCATAATTGCATTGCTGATACTATTAAGGATATTAGCGTGCTGCCATATCTGGAAGCAAAATTCTCAGTTGATTCGGTTAATGGATGTTCTCCATTTCCGATAACCATCAGAAATGCTTCCCGTGGGAAAATCGATTTATATCAATGGAATTATGGTGATGGAAGTTTTGACGGACATTCCATGATAAATTATACGCATACCTATTTAAATAATTCAATCATTAATCCATCAAATTTACTTTTACAGAGATATTTGAAATTGATTATTAGTAATTCCAGTGGATTGTGCACCAGTAGAGATTCTGTTTTAATAACTACTTATCCTGAAGTTGAACCTAAATTTTTAGCCGATGTTACAGAAGGCTGTAATCCATTGACTGTTAAATTTACTAACACTTCCGGTCCCGGAACTGTACCTGTAGAATATGACTGGGACTTTGGCGATAACGGCACCTTCGCAACAAAGTTTAACACTCCTCCAGCTTCACATACCTTTATAAATTTGGGAGGCAGCAAAAAGGATTATATTACATCACTCAAAGCCACGTCGCAGTATCATTGTTCCAATACTATTACGGATACTATTATTGTTTATCCTTTTATTAATGCCGATTTCGCTTTCGACCAAACTTCCGGTTGCTCGCCATATACTATTGCCATTAGAAATGCCTCATCATCAGGGGTAAACAGTTACTTCTGGTATATGGGCGATAAACCTGCACCATTTAGATATTACGGTTTTTTTCCTCCTTACACGTATCATAACATAACTGCACTGCCCATAACATATTCACCTAAACTGGTTGTGTTTTATAATAATGGAATCAAGAATATGTGTAAGGATTCAATCATTCAAAAAGTGACGATTTATCCTGAAGTTACCGCGAATTTTACACAGGATACCTTGAAGATTTGCAGTCCGAACAGCATTACATTTGCCAATAATTCATACATAGGACCGCATAAGTTATTGCCATATAATATCGACTCAACCTTCACCAACTGGACATTTGGCGACAATGGCACATCGCCCCAGTTTAACTCCGGCGCGCATTTTTATATTAACTATAGCAATACCGACCAGCTTTTGCGAACTATTACGCTCGATATTACTTCAAAATATCTTTGTAAATCAACGAAAAGTAAAACTGTTACCATTTATCCCCAACCCAAGGCACGGTTTGAAGTGGCAAAAACCATTGACTGTCCTCCATTCTTATTGCCTATCGATAATTTGTCGGGTACTGAACCGATAGCAAATTTTAACTGGAATTTCGGTGACGGCGATTCATTTACTACTCAGGTAAATGAAGCTATTACACATACCTACGAAAATTTAACACCCGATATTGCTGGTTACAATATGGAATTATCAATTATAACAGAACACAATTGCATGGATAAAACGGCACAAACTATTAGTGTCTACCCTCACGTAATTGCCGCCTTTACACCCGATACAGCGGGATGCAGTCCACTGCTGGTTCAATTTAAAAACAGTACATTAAGAGCGCAAACCTACCGTTGGGATTTTGGTGATCAAATTACCGGAAGGATAGCATCCCCTTCACATAAGTACTTCGATCCGGAGGTCTATGATACCACCTATACGGCCACAATGATAGGTTTTTCGCAATATGGCTGCTCGGATACCACCTCGCGTAAAATTACGGTATACCCACAACCTGAGGCTGAGTTCTCTGCATTACCGTCGCATTTATATTTTCCGGATAACCGTATTTCGATAAAGAACCAAACCAATATCGGTAACTGGAATTATCTTTGGAATTTTGCCGATGGTCAAACATCCATTTTAAAAGAACCTAAATCGCATGAGTTTATGCACTGGGGTGGTTATGACGTTCAACTGAAAGTTTTGAGCCTGCGATGTGCCGATTCCATTACTCACCATATTCGGGTATTTCCGCCAATTCCTATTTCCGATTTTGATATGGGTGAAAACGGATGTGTGCCCTGGACTATAAAGTTTACCGATAAATCCACTTGGGTAACCTCATATTATTGGGAATTTGATGATGGTTCAACTTCTACTGAACAAAACCCATCGCATATTTATGAGAAAGCCGGAAAATATCAGGTAAAACTTACCGTTACAGGCGATGGTGGCTCGGCATTCACATATCGTACCATAGAAGTATATCCAAAACCAATGGTTTCATTTAAATATGACCCGTCACTTGTAATGTTAGGCGATGCAAAAGTTCAGTTCTATAATAGTAGTAAGCTTGGTACCAGGTTTGTATGGGATTTTGGTGATTCTGTAAAATCGTCAGAACTTGATCCTTTTCACATATATAAGGAGCTTGGGAAATTTAATATAATATTACAGGCATGGTCTGTTCATGAGTGTTATGCCGATAGTTTGGCCGGGCCTGTTGAAGTAATTGGTACCGGAGTTTTACGATTCCCAAATGCATTTAAACCTAACATCAATGGACCGAACGGCGGTAAATATTCGTTGCCTGACATCGCAAATCAGGTTTTCCATCCATTATGGGAAGGAATTGTTGAATACCGTCTGGAAATTTATGATCGTTTGGGTGAAAAGTTATTCGATACTTCAGATCCCGCTATTGGTTGGGATGGTTACTATAAAAACAAGCTTTGCAAGTCCGACGTTTATATATGGAAGGCTGTTGGAAAATTTACCAATGGAAAAACGTTTGATATGGCAGGCGATGTTTCTTTATTGAAGTAATATATTAGGAGTTAGTATTTTGTAGTCCCAATGTTATTATTTAGCCATATTGGTTAATAACTTTATTTTAAACTGGTAAACCATAGGGGAAATGTACATATATTAGCTAAGTGCAATAAATGTTTCGGCTGTTTAGTCAAATATTCGAAACCTATCAGGGATTCGGGATGTATTGTTAACAATTTTATTTAATAATTTTATTTTGTTTATTCTTAGAATCATAAAGAAATATATAGTCAGGACGATAATTTTAAACGTAGCCTTGATATTCTGCCACAGTGCAATAGGTCAGGATATTCACTTTTCCCAATTTTTTGCCAATAAGCTGTTTCTTGCTCCGTCGTTTGCAGGAGCCACGCAGCAAAACAGGTTTATTTCAAATTACAGAAATCAATGGCCCGGATTACCAAAAGCATTTGTGACTTATGCATTTTCCTATGATCATAATTTTCAAAACTTCAATAGCGGTATGGGACTGATTGCGATGCGCGATGTCGCAGGAGCCGGTAAGTATGGTACATTGCAATTAGGGTTATCTTATTCCTTCGATTTTTTGTTGAACAACGAAATCCATATCAGACCGGGAGCCGGTTTTAGCTATATCCAGCGATCTATCGATTTTATGAAACTTGTAATGGGAGATCAACTTACCAATGCCGGCACTAATCCATCAAGTATTGAAACATTTCCTGAGAAAGATTATAAAGGTGGTGTTGACGCATCGAGTTCAGTTATCGCTTATTCAAAAAATATGTGGGGGGGAATAACCGTCGATCACCTTTTACGACCTAATCTTTCCATTATGGGGGGAGAGGAGCGACTGCCTATTAAAATTGATTTATATGGAGGAGCTACTTTACTCAGAAAAGGTCGTTTGCTGCGACCCATAGACGAAACTCTTTCCTTTGCATTTAAATTTACAACCCAAGCAAAATACAAACAACTTGATTTAGGGTTATACTGGTCAAAAAGTCCATTGATATTTGGATTTTGGTATAGGGGAATTCCTCCTTTTAATTCGGACCGCGGCGATTCATTCGCATTACTCAGCGGCATAAAAATGCAAAATTTCACATTGGGTTATAGCTACGACTTTACCATTTCGAACTTAATAGGACACTCATCCGGCTCGCACGAGCTATCAATTTCGTATGAGTTTTCCCGTACCAGAAAAAAAAAGATGTCCTCAGTACCTTGTCCGGAATTTTAAGGTTAGAAATTACGAGTTGAATTTCGTTGTTTTTTAACTCTTTACCATAAAATATAGACCATTAAATTCAGAAATAGGCTTTTTCGAGTGAACTCAATTTTTAAATCCTTTAATTTTGATTTATTATGAAGAACTTTTTCCTGTTTTGGGCACTGATGTTTGTAATAGCTGATATTCAATCACAAACGCCTTTTAACCGTGGAGTAAATTTAACCAATTGGTTTCAAGTGAATAGTGCCCGACAAATTCAGTTTACTAAGTTTTCCCGACAGGATTTTATAAATATTAAAAGCTTGGGATGTGATGTTATTCGTCTTCCAATAAACCTAAATGCCATGACAATGGGAGGCCCCGAATATAAAATCGACCCGATCTTTTATTCATTTCTCGATTCGGCTGTAAATTGGGCCGAACAATTACAATTACATCTGCTAATTGATAATCATTCATTTGATCCGGCAGTTAATACCCAACCAGAAATTGAAAATATACTTGTAAAAGTTTGGGGGCAAATGGCCGGGCATTATAAGGATCGTTCCAACTATATCTATTATGAGGTTTTAAATGAACCGCATGGCATTAGCACCCAAGCATGGGGAGGAATTCAACAGAGAGTGATTGATGCCATCAGAATTTTTGATACAAAACATACTATTATCATAGGCGCTTCCGGATACAATAGCTACAACGAACTTAAAAACTTACCAATATACACTGATAATAAACTGATTTATACATTTCATTTTTACGATCCGTTTATATTCACGCATCAGGGTGCTACCTGGGTAGATCCCTCAATGGCTCCTCTGGCACAAGTCCCGTTTCCGTATGATATGAATATAATGCCTGCGTGCCCAATTGCACTTAAAGGATCATGGATTGAAAATTCCATTAATAATTACCAAAACGATGGCACTGTAAATAAAGTTAAAAGTCTTATCGATGTTGCTGTTGCTTTTAAAAACGACAGAAATGTAAAGATTTTTTGCGGTGAATTTGGAGTTTATATTCCAAACAGTAATAATACCGATAGAAGCTTTTGGTATGACGCTGTGCGGAAATATTTTGATGAAAAAGGAATTCCCTGGACCATCTGGGACTATACCGGAGGATTTGGCTTATTTAAAAAAGCATCAAACGAAATTTTTAATTTTGATTTAAATATTTCGGTTTTACAATCATTGGGATTCAATATTCCACCGCAAAAAGTATTTTCCATCAAACCTGACAGCGTAGGTTTCGGACTTTATACAGATTATGTAGAAAAAAATATAAACGAGTCTAGTAGTGCACAGGGTAACATCGATTTCTACTCTACAAACTGGCCTAACAACAACAAATATTGCATCCATTGGAGTGAGGCCGAACAATATAGCAATATTGGGTTTGATTTTAAGCCTGATAAGGATTTATCGAAGTTGGTTGCAAATAATTATGCGATCGATTTCTTTGTGAGGGGCAATGTAACAGGAACAAAATTCGATATTCGTTTTATAGATACAAAAACAACTCTGGCGAGCGACCATCCATGGCGCATGCGTTATACAATCGACGATGCTGTCGCCTCATGGGATAAGCGTTGGCATCATGTTCGGATACCACTTAAAAGTTTTGCCGAGCAAGGGTCGTGGGACAATAACACGTGGTATAATCCCGAAGGAAAATTTGATTGGACAACCATCGACAGGTTTGAAATTGTCGCCGAACTTCAAAGTCTGAAAGGAAAAGAATTGTGGTTTGATAATATTTTTATATCCGATGTTGATAGTGCCCTGGTTCGCGAAAACGCCGTTTTAGGCATTCGTAATTTGCAAAATTCTGATGAATTCGACTTATTCCGCATCTTTCCAAATCCGATGAATCAGGGTGCCACGATAAGCTACGGGTTATCCGTTCCAGGTCGCGTTGAGATTAATGTATATAACATTAATGGGCATAAAATTAATAAGTTGGTAAACGAACTTCAAGCCATGGGGTTTCATTCCATTCAATGGGGCGGACTTGATAGCAGTGGCAATATGGTTTCGCCGGGAATATATTTTTGTGAGATTGCTACAAATAACGTTAGAAAAATATTAACGATTTGTAAGATATAAATGCTAGTTAATGAGTTTTTTATTAACGCTCTCCATCATTAAAAAAAGGATTGGGCTTCGGTTGATGGAAAGCTTGATTAACGTACTATATTTTTAATGGGAGAGGAGTGAGGGGATTACCAAATATCTATTAGTTTGGGTTAGTCCCAACCGATAAGCACCCTCGGTTTCTGTAAAAATTATCATTGTTAACCGATTTAAATCTATCACGTCCATAGGGGACTTATTGATTTGGGTATAACTTATTTTCTACCAACATCTTGTTCCTAACGGACTATCCCGTAGGGATACAATATTGGAAGAAATAAAAAGCAATCCCCATATAATAAAAGTCCCGTATGGACGCAATAGAATATATGTGTTCAGCATTTCAAAAGTATTTTAGTCGGTCAGCAATGAAAAATTATAAAAAAAATTTTTATTGTTGCCTAAATTGGTAACTTTAGAGTTAAAAATGCGGACAATAAAAATCATTGATTCTGTAAAGATTGATTTATATTCAAAAGAACATTCACCGCCACATTTCCATGTTATTTATGCGAATTTTGAAGCTCTGATAACGATCCGGAATTTTGAGATTTATGCTGGCAACCTTCCAAAACCGCAATTATACAAAGCGATTTAATGGGCTAAGGATAATCAGGAAATGCTTATGGATAACTTTAAACGATTAAATCCAAGATTATGAGAAAGACTGTTAAAATACCACGGATTTTAAAAATAGATAAAATCGATGGGTTTAAAATATATGTAATATTTAATAATGGTGAAACACGATTATTGGATTTCGATAAAATTTTAAACGACTGGAATTTAAAAGATTCAGATATGGAGTATAAATTATATGATTTATCTGAAATTAGAAAGGTTAGACTTCGTAATCAGACTCTTTCATGGGATAATTTGCCAACAAAACTTATAGATGATAAAGGTCAAGAAATGGAATTTCCTTATGAAATTGGTCCTGATGTATTGTATCGACTAAGTCAGGATTCAGATATTCCAAATCAAGGATATGGTGATATAGTTCGAAAGGCACGGATTAAAGCTGGATTAACACAGGATGAGTTAGCCCGAAGAGCTGGTACAACCCGATTTTATATATCCCGATTTGAAAATAATAAATCTGATATTGAATTATCGACTTTTAAGAGAATAATTGAATCTGGACTTGGGAAACGATTAAATTTGGAAATAAAATAATAGGTTTAGGCGCTTAGTTCGCCTAATTTTTTTATGTATGCCAACTTTTAAGAAATACGTCTTAAACCCAGCGGGTTTAAATGTTTATAGAAAATTGGCACGAAAAGAAAATTTCGACTCCAACGGAGTCGCACTTCAGATGGACTCTTTCATTTCTATAAACATATTAACCCTCTGGGTTAAAGAACTAATCAACTTTGTATAAATATTGTTATTAACCCAATAAATGTTCAGATCGCTATTTTTGTTACAAATATGTATTTAAATAGCTATATATCTGTGTGATATATTAATTTTGTAATCCAAAAGTGGAATTAGGTAGATTTTTTCTAATATTTAGGTACAATTTTAGGTAGATTTTTTGTAAATTGTTCTAAATTTCCGGTTATATCTATGGAACTCGACTTTAACATATTCAAAATTGAATACAACAAGGTTGCACCTCAGAAAGGACGTGTTCTGGTATCGGAGCCTTTTCTTCAGGATACCTATTTTAAACGTTCCATAGTTTTAATTACCGAATATACTAAGGAAGGTTGTGTTGGTTTTGTTCTTAACAAAACTTTGGATGTGAAAGTAAATGATGTTATGAACGACTTTCCTGTTTGTACATCCACCGTGTCAATAGGCGGCCCTGTAAGCACAAATACAATGCATTATATACACACATTGGGCAAATACATTCCCAATTCGGTTCAAGTGTTTGAAAACCTTTTTTGGGGCGGTGATTTTGAATTTCTCAAAAACGGTATTCAAAATGGCCAGATTCCACCGGATCAGGTTCGTTTCTTTTTAGGTTATTCAGGATGGCAGGCCGGTCAATTGGAAAAAGAACTTGAACAAAACTCCTGGTTTATCACCGAAATTCCATCTGCTCAAATAATGAATCCCACAAATGATGTTTGGAAAGATACTTTAAGCCAGCTGGGAGAAAAATATAAAATCTGGTCAAATTTTCCTGAAAACCCAAGCCAGAACTAATCTTTTATAAACTTCAGATAATCACACAAATTATCGTTTGCTGTAACTTTTATACACGTTAGCCCAACTCTTTCACCGGCTTCCACATCACGGTTACTATCACCTATAAAATATGATTCTGTTACATCCACTGCATAACATGCAATTGCCTTCTCTAGCATAATGGATCCGGGCTTTCGGCACAGACACTTCCCTGAATTTGGATGATGAGGACAATAATAAATATCTGTCAAATAAAGGTTCTCTTTGGCTAATTCATCTTTCAAAAACTGATGCACTTTTTCAACATCTTCAAGAGTATAAATTCCTTTTTCTATACCTCCCTGGTTGGATATAATGATTATCTCAAAACCCTTAACCTGAACCAAACGAATAAACCTTTTTAACCCGATGGTTAACCTGAAATCTTCAATTCTCCAGGTATAGTCACCACGTTCCTCATTTACAACCCCATCACGATCCAAAAAAATAACCTTACTCATTATTTGATAAAGGGTTTTAACACTTGATCTAAAAATATATGTATAAACTGAAATTTGATCATCAGGGGAAATAAAAAGCCGAAAACTGCACCTACAAAATGGGCATCGTGATTAATATTGTCAGAACCACGCCTGCTCATGTACTGCGAAAAAACCAGGTAAAGGATTCCAAAAACAATACCGGGAATCGGAATAATTGCATACAACAAAAGCTGACTATACGGCGCAAAAAATATGGCACAAAAAGTAACTGCCGAAACTGCACCTGAGGCTCCCACAGCATTATAGTAAGGGTTTTCTTTTTGTTTTTTAAGAGTTAAAAGGCTGGATATAACTATACCTGCAAGATACAAAAAAGTAAACCAGACTTTGGAAAACCGCATATATCCTTCAGCTTCCATCTGTCCAAAATAGTTTTCAACAGCTGTCCCAAAAGAATAAAATACAATCATGTTGATGATTAAATGCATCCAATCAGCATGTACAAATCCATGAGAGATAAGCCGGTAGTATTCCTTTCGGTGATATACCTGATAAGGATTAAACTGCATTTTATTAAACAACTGTTCGTTATTAAATGCTAATACCGAAATTATACCGGTTATAATGATAAATACTATTGTCATGGTTACTGTTCCTGATTACATGTTACTGTTGTTCGTTGATCGTTGTTTGATAGACGTTATGGTTCTGCCCACTGCCTTTTTTTTAATGTATAATTCTATAAATCATTTCTTTTAATAAATCGCCATCAGATGCAGAGGTATTTCCAACACCTTTCGATTTTAAATCATACTCGCGTAACATGGAAAATATCTCCACCAATTTTGCCGGGATATAGCGTTTTGCCGCAATTTCATATTCGGATACAAAATAAGGATTAATTTTTAAAGCGGCAGCTACATTGCCTTTGGATTTATCTTTTAAAAAGTGGTATATAAAAATTTTCTGAAAGAAGGAGGATAATGACGAAACGGTAAGAATAAAAGGATTGTCTTTCGGATTTTTTTCGAAATAATCGATAATGCGATTTGATTTCAAAACATCGCGCGCCACCAAAGCTTTTTGCAACTCAAAATTATTAAACTCTTTACTAATGCCGATATTTTTTTCGATCATATCAGTGGTTATGCGCTTAGTATTTGCCGGGATGGTAATAATTAACTTACTCAGCTCATTTACAATCTTACCAAGATCATTACCCAAAAATTCTGTTAGCAACGCTCCCGATTCAGGAGAAATTGAAAATCCATTTTGCGCCAAATACTTCGAAATCCAGTCGGGAACTTTACTTTCGTATAACTTTTCGGCATTTAAAACAACTCCGTTTTTATCTATCGAGGTATATAATTTTTTCCGTTTGTCGAGCGTCTTATACTTGTAATTGATTACCAGAATAGTAGACTTTAACGGCTTATCCGTATAATGAATCAATTCCTCAATATTTCGAATATTCTGAGCTTCTTTAACTATCACTATTTGATGACTGGCCATCATAGGATATCGACGGGCAGCATCAATCACAGCAACGGCATCAATGTCTTTACCATACAAAACTATATGATTGAATACCTTTTCAGTTTCAGTTAAAACATTTGCCGAAATATAATTGGTAATTTCGTCGATGAAATAGGTTTCCTCGCCCATCAAAAAATAGACAGGCTTATAGGTTTTATTCTTTAAATCGGTCAATATCTGGTTAAAATCCATAAATCATCAGTACTTTTGCATCAATTTATTTGAAATATGCAGGCCTTAAATTTACCAACATATTCGTTCAATATAAAGCCCGACGGCGGAAGAAATTTTATTCTCGATATAATCCGACGAAAATATGTTGCCTTAACCCCTGAAGAATGGGTTCGACAAAATTTTATTCATTATTTGAATAAAGAAAAAAACTATCCGCTCTCATTGATGTCAGTTGAAACAGGCTTTATCTTGTACGAAGTAAATAAACGTTCGGATATTCTAATATATAACCGACAGGGTAAGGCTGTCGCATTGATTGAATGTAAAGCTCCCGAAATAAAAATAACTCCCAAAGTTTTTGAGCAGATTGTACGATATAATTTAAAATACGAATTGAATATATTGATGGTAACCAATGGATTACAACATTTTTGCTCCAGACTTAACCATATTGATCATTCAACTGAATTTTTGAAAGAAATTCCAAGTTTTGAAAGCCTTATATTGGGTTAATCAACTGAAAAACAAATTCGTTTGTCCAACCAGCGTTTGTCCATATCCAATCTTTTTTCTCTCCTGAAATTTCGAACCCATTGTTTTTAAATAACTTGATACTAGGTTCGTTTGAGGGATTGATATGGCAGTATAGTTGGTGCAATTTTAATACTGAGAATGAATATAATATAATCGTTTTTAAAGCATCCTGAGCGAATCCTTTTCCTTTACTTTCCTCATCTCCAATCAAAATACCTATTCCAGCCCGACAGTGATAAGGATCAAAATCAAACAAGTCAATAGTTCCAATGGTTTTAGAATTTTCCTCCTGTGTTTGAATCATAAACCGAAGTTGCCTGGTTTCAAAGATATCAAGATGTGCGGTCTCTATATACTTTTTTAGAATAAACCTGGAGAAGGGTACAATGGTATTGCTCACCAACCAGATATCGGTATTATTTTCCCATTGGTAAAGAACATCTAAATCTTCAGGTTCCGGGGCACGCAAACGAACAATTTTTCCTTCCAAATATTTCATAAAAACCTAATTATTACTCTTCAGTAAATAGTTTCTGAATAAAATGCGATTTAATTTCTACTTCATAAATATCTTCTTTTCCAAATCCATCATGAGCTATACGTGATATATATCCACTTTTACCTTCGCCAATAACTTGAAATCCAATATTATCGTTGGTTGTATTCACCGGATAACCGATATTTACTGGTAAACTCCATTTTTTATTATCTGTAGTTGTGGAAATGAAAATATCAAAACCTCCCATATTATAGTGTCCTTTTGAACTAAAATACAATGTCTTCCCATCCAAAGTTATCGATGGAGATATGTCATCCAGTTTTGTATTAATTGATTTGCCGAGGTTTTCTGCCTTTCCCCAATCGTTATTCTTGTCCTTTACCGATTTGTAGATATCATAGCCACCTCTTCCACCATGCCGGTTGCTGGCAAAATAAAGAGTTTTATTGTCGGCCGTAATTGCTGCATAAGTTTCATTTTTAGACGAATTTATATTCTCATTCAATGCTTTAGCAGCACTCCATTTTCCGTCTTTCAGAACACTAACATAAATATCGCTGTTTGAAATGCTCTTCTTTACTAAATATAATTCCGAACCATCATAAGATAAAGCTGTCGGATAGAACTCGCCATCAGAAAGGATTTGAGGGTTGATGTTCTCAGGCGCTTGCCATTTTCCTTCGAACTTTCGTGTAACATAAATTGCATTGTAAAACTTTAAGCTTGTAAGGTAAGCCATAACTTTCCCATCGCCTGATATTGCTGGGTAGGTTTCGGAGGATGGGGTATTTATAGGTTCGCCAGAATTGTGCCATACAACATCAATGGGCGTATCCTGAATAATTTTTGCCCGTTCACAAGCCTTAATTTCTAATTCAACTATATTGAGATTATAATTTCCATCATAATCCGGAGACTTGATAAATTTATCATAGGCTTCTAATGCCTTATCAAGTTGATTATTTATTCTATAAACGTTTCCAAGAAAAAATAAGGAGTGCAAAGGCGCTTTCCTTTCTGATAAATCTTTTGTGCGGTATTTATTGGTGATATGTTTTACTGCTTCCTGCAGATATGGGATTGCTTTGACCTCCTCACCCGGAATATTTAAATAGCATGTACCAATCTTGAATTGAATATTCGAATTAATGTACCCATTCTGCTCAAGCTGCAAAAAATAGTATATCGCTTCTTTGTAATCTTCTGATTGAAAAAAATCTTCACCTTCCTGATAGGTCACTTTCAATTTGCCTGATTGAGAAAATCCAATAATTGTGAAAGCTACGATAAAAATAAAGGTTAATGAAACAGACAATACTGTTTGAAAGAATTTGGGAGCTATAAATTTTCGCATATAATTTTACAAGATATGAACAATTGAAATCGTAATGAATGTGGTTAATAAGGGTGTACGACAAAATTCCTTTTTATAGCTTATATTTGGTACATAATAAAAGTCCAACCTTAACTTTTTTTTGATACGAAATTTGTTGTACACCCTGGAATTTTGTCTTACACCCGTTTATAATTACACTCATTTTCACGATTTTTTAAATTGTATTGTCTGTTTCATTAACCTTTATTTTTATCGTAGCTTTCACAATTATTGGATTTTCTCAATCAGGCAAATTGAAAGTGACCTATCAGGAAGGTGAAGATTTTTTTCAATCAGAAGA
>JANXXY010000012.1 GCA_025350365.1 Bacteroidales bacterium
TTACAGGATTTTTACTTGTTTTCTATTATGCTTTGTGGAGCTGGAGGGAGTCGAACCCTCGTCCAAACAAGAAACCGATAAACTTTCTACATGTTTATTTGATTATTGGTTTTCGAACCAAGACTGGAAACCAACATCCGACCTTGATCTTATTCCTTATTTTTTGCCCGAAAATCAGGATTCTTTCCGAACTAGCCCGAACTCACGTGCACCACTGATTCAGAAAGCGTTAGGCAAGCTCTCCGAGTGATGTCCTGTCCCAAGCACCTAGGCGAGGGATTAAGCTTTTTTCACTGTGTGAATTAAGCAGCAAGAGCGTAATTTGATTCGCCTTTTATTGTTTGTACCCCCAGATTATAGAGCGGTTGATACGTGGCTCCACATGCTTACTTACCTATTTGCCTTGCTGTCAATACCGGCCAGCCCCAAATAGAATGCAAAGTTAATTATTTTTTGAGTAATTTCAATTTTGTTATTGCTTCTGATGGATTTTCTGATTTAAAAATATAACTTCCTACCACAAGAACATCTACACCTGATAAAACTAATTTATGAGCATTATAAATATCGATACCTCCATCAACCTGAATTAACGCGTTTGACTTTTTATCTGAAATTAGTTGCCTTAATTTTGCAATTTTATTGTATGAATTTTCAATAAATTTTTGTCCTCCAAAGCCAGGGTTAACAGTCATAAGCAATACCATATCAACATCTTTTATAATATCTTCCAGAACACTAACCGGTGTGTGAGGATTTAGTGATACCCCCACTTTCATTCCCAGAGATTTAATGCTATCAATGGTGCGATGAAGGTGAATACAAGCTTCATAATGAACAGTTAAAATTTTAGCCCCTGAATCATGAAACCGTTCGAGATATTTGTCGGGTTGAACAATCATCAGATGCACATCCAATGGCTTTCGCGCACATTTATTAATTTGCTCTATAATAGAAAATCCAAACGAGATATTAGGAACAAAAACACCATCCATAATGTCGAGATGAAACCAATCACTTTCACTGTGATTAATCATCTCTATTTCACGTTCTAAATGAATAAAGTCGGCGTTAAGAATGGATGCTGATAATAAATGAGTCATAGCGATATAAATTTGAGCAAAAATAAAAAGAAAAGAGGAATTACCATTCCTCTTTTCTTCGCGACAAACAAAATCAGGCATTATAAAAACTAACCCAGATACGTTTTTAATATTTTACTTCGTGTTGCGTGTTTCAAACGTTTTATAGCCTTCTCCTTTATTTGGCGAACTCTTTCTCTGGTAAGGTTGAAGGTTTCCCCAATTTCTTCCAGGGTATGTGGGTGTTTACCATTAAGTCCGAAGTAAAGCCTGATAATGCTTGCTTCGCGATAAGTGATTGTTGAAAGGGCACGTTCAATTTCACGACGTAACGATTCGGTAATCAATCCCTTGTCAGGACTTGGGGAATCAGCGCTAAGTATAACATCATACATATTACCCTCTTCGCCAGGTGTTAATGGAGCATCCATCGAAACATGCCTGCCAGAACTCCTAATAGCTTCTTTAACGTCATCAGGAGCAAGTTCTAAGGCACTAGCAATCTCCGGAACAGTTGGTTCTCTTTCGAATTTCTGCTCCAAATCGGCAAATGTTCTATTAATTTTATTTATTGAGCCAATCTTATTCAAAGGCAATCGCACAATTCTTGCCTGCTCCGCCAGAGACTGGAGTATAGACTGCCGTATCCACCAAACAGCATAAGATATAAATTTGAATCCGCGGGTTTCATCAAAACGCTGAGCCGCCTTTATAAGACCCAGATTGCCTTCATTAATTAAATCCGGCAAACTTAATCCTTGGTTTTGATATTGCTTTGACACTGAAACCACAAACCGTAGATTTGATTTTATCAGTCTCTCAAGTGCCGGTGCATCATTTAATTTTATCCGTCGGGCAAGTTCAACTTCTTCCTCAGCGGAAATCAGTTCAACTTTACCAATTTCGTGAAGATATTTATCTAAGGAGGGAGTTTCACGATTGGTAACCTGTTTAATAATTTTTAGTTGCCTCATAGTCTATTTCAGATTTTAATTCAGGGTTTTTTTGGGCAAAGTGTAACGAATAATTGTTTTTTTGAATTTTATATTCTCATTTTTTATATTAAATTTGTATCAATATATGAAATTAGTTTTACGTTTTAGGTCTAATTAATTAAAATATAGCATCTTCAATATTTGAATTGACTATTCTAAATTACTAAAAAAAATTGATTTTAGCTTGAGACGAAAAAAAATCAATTTTTTTATTGGTATTAGCTAGTTAATATTTATACTTGCACCGGATTTCCCCCTAACTGTTCAAAGTTGCTCATGTATTGAATTTCTGT
>JANXXY010000051.1 GCA_025350365.1 Bacteroidales bacterium
TTCAAGTGAATAAATTAAAATTATTAAAATTCTAAAATGGGAAATTTGTAGTATACCCATATTTTTCATAAAACCGTAAACAAAAATCATTTTAGTATCTTTGCAATTTTGAAGTATTTGAATATTGAATAATGATAAACAGAAAATATAAAATTCAGGAAGAACTTGAGAAACGTGTTCTGGTGCTTGATGGGGCCATGGGCACTATGATTCAGCGCTATAAATTAAGCGAAGCTGATTTTCGCGGCAGTCGTTTTGTTAATCATCCTTGCGACTTACGGGGTAATAATGATCTTTTGTCCATTACGCGACCTGATATCATTCAAAACATTCACGAAGAATACCTCGAAGCCGGCGCCGACATTATCGAAACTAATACATTTAGCGCTAACCGGATTTCGCAAGCTGACTACCAACTGGAGGATTTGGTTTACGAGATAAACTACGAAAGTGCAAAGATTGCTCGCAGGGCAGCAGATAAATACAACGAATTGAATCCTGCAAAACCAAGGTTTGTTGCCGGTTCATTCGGCCCTACCAATAAAACAGCGTCCATGTCGCCCGATGTGAACGACCCGGGGTATCGCGCCGTAACATTCGATCAGATGGCTGAAGTTTTTGCAGAACAGGCAAAAGGACTTATCGATGGAGGTGTTGATTTTCTTTTACTCGAAACCATTATAGACACATTAAATGTGAAGGCCGCGCTTTTAGCGATTAATAAATTGATGGAAAGTCGTGGAGAACGTATTCCAGTTTCAGTATCTGCAACTATTACCGATGCCAGTGGGCGGATTCTTTCCGGTCAAACCATCGAAGCGTTCCTCCATTCCGTATCTCACATCGAATTACTTAGTATCGGCATCAATTGCGCACTTGGGGCAAAAGAGATGAGGCCTTACATTGAAGAACTCTCTAAGAAATCACCTTTTTATGTGAGCGCTTATCCTAATGCAGGACTTCCCAATCAATTTGGCGAATACGATGAGACTCCGGACCAAATGGGTCATCATGTACACGATTTTCTTGATCATCAATTTTTAAATATTATTGGTGGATGTTGCGGCACTACTCCCGATCATATAAGGGAGTTTGCGCGTATTGCAGCTTCCATGCCTGTGAGGAAAAGGGCTGCGAAGTCCCTCGATACCCATTTGGCAGGGTTGGAGCCTCTCACCATATCAAAAGGTGTAAATTTTGTAAATATTGGTGAGCGCACCAATGTAGCAGGATCGAAGAAATTTGCCAGGCTTATACGCGATGAAAAATATGACGAAGCTCTTGCCATTGCCAGGGATCAGGTGGAAGGCGGCGCCCAGATCATCGATGTTAATATGGACGATGCCATGCTCGATGCCGAAAAATGCATGGTTAAGTTTCTGAACCTCGTTGCTTCTGAGCCTGAGATATCGCGGTTGCCTATCATGATTGACTCATCCAAATGGTCAGTTATCGAAGCCGGACTGAAATGCGTTCAAGGTAAAGCCATTGTAAATTCTATCAGTCTAAAAGAAGGTGAGGAAATATTTAAAACTTATGCCCATAAGCTTAGGGAATATGGCGCTGCCGCTGTTGTGATGGCTTTTGATGAGAAAGGTCAGGCTGATTCCTTCGAACGCCGCATCGCCATTTGTACACGTGCTTATAAAATACTAACCGAAGAAATTCATTTTCCTCCACAGGATATAATATTTGATACCAACGTTTTAGCTATCGCCACAGGTATTGAGGAACACAATAATTATGCTGTCGATTTCATTCGTACTGCCCGGTGGATCAAGGCAAATCTCCCATATGCCAAGTTAAGCGGTGGAATCAGCAATCTATCTTTCTCTTTTCGCGGAAACGATACGGTTCGCGAAGCCATACATTCCGTTTTTCTCTACCATGCCATTCAGGCAGGTCTCGATATGGGCATTGTGAACCCGAGCATGTTGCAGGTGTACGACGAAATTCCTAAGGACTTACTAGAACTTGTGGAAGATGTGGTACTGAACAAACGCACCGATGCTACAGAGCGGCTAATTGAATTTGCCGAAAAAATCAAGGCTCTGGGTGATAAAACGGTAGTTGTAAATGAAGAAGAATGGCGCAAAGGATTACTTCAGGATCGTATCTCCCATTCACTTGTAAGAGGTATTGATAGCTTTATTGATGTAGATATGGAAGAAGCGCGACAGAATTATAAGTTCTCGCTCGATATCATTGAAGGTCCTCTGATGGTAGGATTGAATGTGGTTGGAGACTTGTTCGGAGCCGGAAAAATGTTTCTTCCCCAAGTGGTGAAAAGTGCCCGTGTGATGAAAAAAGCGGTTGCATATCTTCTTCCATATATTGAAGCCGAAAAAGAATTGAGTGGTCGACGGTCTTCTGCCGGGAAGATTTTGATGGCTACCGTGAAGGGAGATGTTCACGACATAGGAAAAAACATTGTAAATGTGGTTTTGGGATGCAATAATTATGAAGTTATTGATCTTGGTGTGATGGTTCCCTGCGAAAAAATTCTTCAGGTGGCTCGCGATGAAAATGTCGATATTATCGGTCTTAGCGGTTTAATCACTCCATCGCTCGAAGAAATGGTGCATGTGGCCGAAGAAATGGAACGTACCGGTATGACTCAGCCATTACTAATTGGAGGAGCAACCACCTCTAAAATTCATACGGCGGTTAAAGTATCGCCTAACTACAGCAATCCGGTTGTATATGTTAAAGATGCGTCAAAGAGTATTCAGGTGATCAGCAATCTGCTTTCAAACGATCGTAAAGACAGTTATTCTGCTCAGATTCATAACGAATACAAGGAATTACGTGACAATTATGCCGGTAAAGCTATTCAGGTGAAATATCTTACACTAGAAGAAGCACGGGCAAACAGGCTAAAAATAGATTGGAACGCCAATCCTCCAATAAAACCAAAATTTATCGGCACAAAAGTATATAAAGATTATCCGTTGGACGAAATCCGAAGTTATATCAGTTGGATTTTCTTCTTCATTGTGTGGCAGTTGAAGGGGAAATACCCCGACATTCTCAATGATCCACAGCAAGGTGAAGAAGCCCGGAAACTGATGGTTGATGCCGGGAAATTGCTCGATGATATTATCTCAAAGAAAAAAATTACCGCCAATGGAGTGGTAAGCATTTTGCCTGCAAATTCAGTGGGTGATGATATTGAAGTATATACCGATGAAACCAGGACGAAGGTGCTAACAGTTTTTCGAAATTTACGCAACCAAACGCTAAAGGAAAATGGTTTACCTAACCTGTGCCTGTCCGATTTTATTGCACCCAAATCAACAGGTATTGCGGATTATCTTGGTGCTTTTACGGTTACTGCCGGAATTGGTGTGAGCGAAATTGTAAAAGAATTTGAAAAAAATCTCGACGATTACAATTCCATTATGGTAAAAGCACTGGCCGACCGGTTAGCCGAAGCATTCACCGAGGTAATACACCTGAAGGTGCGTAAAGAGCTTTGGGGATATAGTACTTCCGAAAATTTATCGCTCGACGATTTGTTACTTGAAAAATATAAAGGCATTCGTCCTGCACATGGTTATCCTGCTTGCCCAGATCATTCCGAAAAGCCGGTTCTTTTTCATTTGTTAAACGCCGAAGCGAATACAGGTGTGCAACTTACTGAAAGTTTCTCGATGATGCCGGCAGCCTCGGTAAGCGGATTAATCTTTGCTCATCCTCAAAGCCGCTATTTCTTTGTCGATAAAATCGCGCGTGATCAGTTAGAAGATTACGCTCAACGTAAAAATGTTTCGGCGGAACAGGTAGAAAAATGGTTAGCATCAAATATAAATTATAAATAAAAAGAGCCAGGAAGCAAAATTTAAGTGCCAAGAAATGAATTTTAAGTTAATAAAAGCAAATCTTGATTCTTGGTTCCAGACTCTTGCATCCTCAATATTTTAGATATGAAAATCACCGATATATTCAAAACTCAACCCCGGACTTATTCATTTGAGTTTTTTCCGCCAAAGGACGAAATTGCCGCTGTTGATTTTGGTATTAATACCGGTCAACTATTAAAGCTTACACCTTCTTTTGTTTCGGTAACTTATGGCGCCGGCGGATCTACTCAGGAGCGCACCTTTGCGCTGGTCGATTTTCTCCAGAACAAAATCGGTTTAAATACGATGGCTCATTACACTTGCGTGAATTCGCACCGCGACAAGGTGGCTGCCGATCTCGATTATCTTACCAAAATGGGTATCGATAACCTTATGCTGATGCGTGGCGATCCACCAAAGGGACAGGGTGAATTTATTCCCTCTCCCGATGGATTTGCCTATGCCAGCGAATTGATTGCTTTTGCGAAACAACGGTTTGAAATTTGTGTCGGGGGAGCTGCATATCCCGAAAAGCATCCCGAAGCATTAAGCCTCGGTGCCGACCTGGAAAATTTGAAGAAGAAAGTGGATGCAGGGGTTGATTTCCTTTTAACGCAATTGTTTTTTATGAATAACCACTACTTCGATTTTGTAAGCGCTGCACATGCGAAGGGGATTTCCTGCCGTATCATTCCCGGAATAATTCCGATTACTTCCTTCGGGCAAATCAAACGATTTGGAGCGATGAGCGGAGCCGAAGTGCCTGAAGAACTTATTCACCATATGGAACCGTATCAGGACAATCCTGCAAAAATTTATCAGATTGGAATGGATTACGCAATTCGCCAATGTCGGGATTTACTGGTGATGGGGGCTCCCGGTATTCATTTTTATACTCTCAATAAATCAAGAGCCACAGTAGAGATTTTTGAGACGTTATTGAAGTAGCCATAGATGAAGAATATAAGTTTGTAGTATTTGAAATGGTAGCCAGAGAAATTCCATTGAATCTACATTGATAAACACTACTGACCGACTATAATAATAAAATACTTCGCTTCGCTCTGAATGATAAACGTTTATATTAGCTTTTAGTTGGAGTGGGTGGTTTGCGGACCACCCACTCCAACTAACCATAAATAGCTGATTGTCATTTTGAACAAAGTGAGAAATCTCAAAGTCAAATTATTTCTCGGTTACTACTGATTAATAAAATCTCAAAACATATTTTCACCTCTGGTTGTTTATGCAAGTAAATAACAAGTATGGAACTTACTAAACTAAAATGCAAACCTTGCAAAAAGGAAACGACGCCACTTACCATTTCTGAAATACAAAAATACAAACCTGATATTGATGCCGATTGGTGTATTGTTGACAACAAAAAAATTACAAGAGAATATTTGTTCGACAATTACCCTCAAACAATAATCTTTGTAAATAAACTGGCAAATCTTGCTGAAAACGAAGGTCATCATCCGGTAATTCATGTGTTTTTTGCTAAAATTACCGTTGAGCTTTGGTCTCATGCCATCAATGGGCTGTCGGCGAATGATTTTATCCTTGCTGCTAAAATGGATGAGCTGTATTAGAAGTCCCAATTTAACATTGTTATACTGTTAGATTTAATAGATTAAACAATTGAATATAAGGTTTTAAAACCTTAGTAGAAAAAGTTGAATCTCTATTAACTAAACTTATTACCTTATTTGCTTGAACAAAACATGAATGTTGCATCAAAATAAACAGGCTTAGGCATAGCCTGCCGAACGAGAACAGCGAAGCATCTACGTATTCCGTTTTAAACGGACACCCATTCCGGAAATAAACGGACACTTTTGTGGTGGGCAATAATTTTATAAATATAGTAAATCTACCCTACCGTTTTGATAGTTTTTCTCATTGATTCGCCCTGCATTTCTATTCGA
>JANXXY010000064.1 GCA_025350365.1 Bacteroidales bacterium
AAAATATGGTTACAGACCATTATCAGGCTGTCCTCACGCTCACCAGAATTATTCTTGTCTATCAAAAAGAGCATTCGTTCCCTGGCTTTTCCCCATTGGAGCAAGTCGGAGTAAATCAGTATTTCAAGAACCGCATTTTCTGAAGTTTTAAATTCAAGTGGCAATTGCTCAATCCAGGCTTCGGCTTCCTGTGAATTATGGTTGAGATAATGGCAAAGTGCTTTCTGATAAATGACTGTTGTTTGAATAGAATCCGGCATTGAAGGAAGAAAAATCGTCTCTAGTTCTTTCAATGCCCTTGTAAAGTTTTCAAGTTGTTTGTAACAATCAGCCTTTTTAAGTTTTATCAATCCAATCTCATTGACGGATTGTCCTGCAAATAGAGATCGTTCGTAAGCAATTGCAGCTTCATTAAACTGACCATCCGAATATAATTTATCGGCTTTTTCGATCCAATGTGTCTGACTTTCCTGGCAGCTACCTGAAAAAGTTGCGTAAAGGAAGATGTAAATCCAGCAAAAGATGCGCATTAATAGTTTGATCATAAAGGTTGTTTACATATTTAACAGCGAAAACCGATCCATAAATATTACCGATATAAAACATCGTAAAAAGCCCACTGAATAAAATAGATTGAGGTGATTTCCAGCCCGATTTAATAATATTTTCTGTAGCCATCGCCCCCATTGTAAGAGTTACAAACATGGATGAAACTCCCTGTGCTGTGCGACCTGCATATATTTTTCCCAAACCGGGTAAAAATGCCGACATCATTCCTGCTACTGCCGACGATTTATAATGATGAGTTTGTATGTTTTGAAAATATTTTTTAAAATTTTCCTCTTCACCGGCGTATGCAAAATGGTTATGACTGAAACCCGATGAGTAGATTTCAAAACTTTTCAAATCTCTTTCAAGCAACGAGATACCCGCCATTTCGAAATTTTTCAATCCGTAAAAAAGGCTGTCATCAGCTGAAAACTCTGATAATATTTGCTTTGCAGTTGCATATCGTCCCTGAAAGGTGTTGCAGTAAGCCGAGAAAAAGCTTGCTTTTGGAAATAACTTTGAAGAACCTGAAACCCCACCTAAGAATAAACTTGCACTATCAAGCGCTTTTATGGAATAAAAACTCCATCCTTTTAGAAAAAAAAGAGAATCTCTGGACATCACCTTGGTGTCTGATATGCATTGATTGCATACATGAATGGCATCTTCAAATTCTCCTTTGTTAATCAGATAATTAATAAATTTCAAATCGGAGGACGATTGTGCCGAAACGGTCAAAGAAAAAGCTATGAAGATGATGAAAGCATGGAATTTCTTCACCATGTATAATAATTAGTGGATTCGGAAACTTTGTGTATACTTCCATCAAGCTCAAACGGCCGGATACTTAGGGCCGATATACGATTGCACCGGGTAAGTCTGTCAGTAGTGCAAAAAATTCCTTTAAACAGACCATACCTATTTATCAACTGCTTGCTAAAATCGGAACAACTTGGGCGATACAAACATCCTGCCGAAAACTGGGGTGAAACGGCATTTTGGTAAATATACATGGCGCCTCCGGCCACATAAGCAATGGGATTATACTTTACAATCGGTTTGGAGGTTTTATCAATCATAAATACCCGTTTAGGATATGCAGAAGTGATGGAAGTTTGATTGTTTTTAAGCAGAGTAAGATCACTTATGGGTTTTTGGGCAAGTATTAGTGAATTTGACATCAAAATTAATAGTAAAATAAAAGCAGTATGTCGTAAGTTGTAAGTCATAAGTAAACTAAGAATTGAAATTATTTAACAACCCTTGCATTTTTAGGGACTTCAAAATCAAAATATTCGCTTACCGCCAGACGTCCGGTTTTAACATCGGAGAAGATTGTCCGTGAAATAATCGAGTCTTTTGGGTTAATAAAACTAATTTCGGTGATTCGTCCCGGTAAAAGAAAATGTTCGAAGGTGTGATAATCTGAATAATAGATTTTTCGGCTTATCCAGCCACTTGTATTGTAAAAGACGGAATATATGGGAGCAAAATTTTCGTGAACCACTTCTACTTTAGCTATTTCGCTTTTACTTTCAGGTTTTGGCTGATAGGTACTTATCAGCGAATTACCCTCTTTGCGGGTATTAACCAGAATGTAGCCGGCTTCTTTCATACCCAAATTCTGTATTTGGTTGGTGAAAAAGAAGTAAAGTAAATTATTCCCGGTTTTAAGGAAATCGTGTTGCAACAATTGAACTTCGTTTCTGGAAGGATCGAAAATCTGACTTTCACCGGTTGCAGAATTAATCAGAATAGAATTCAGTGGTTTGGTAAACCTGGTGAGCATCTTCCGTTCGTTACCTTTGTAATAAATATCCGATTCAACGGTAACAGTCTTGCCATTTTTCAATGTTTTATTCACCATATGCAGACATACCCGGTCAACTTCAGGTTGTGAATAAAAAGCGAAAAAAATGATGGATAAAATAACAAAAACAAATGAGCGCATCGCTTGTAATTACTTGGTTTTTTGAAACATCAATAGTGAAGCTTGCAAATCGTTTCTCTGTCGGTTTTTCATCAAACTAATGCTGACAGGAGGATACTTTGCAATTCCTTGGGGTGTTTTTTGATAAAGGATGACATAAATTTGCATCCCAAAGAGTTTTTTTACAATTTCAAATTTATAGAAACGATCCTTGGGGATTTCAACAGTATGTAAACGTTTACTCAAAGGGGCCAGAGAGTAATAACGAAAAACAAGCTTTCCTCCCATATCATTGTAAAAAAAATAGTTATAGTTACGTATTATTCCCCAAACATAATAAACTACATATAGACCCACCATTACTATGGTCCACGTGCTGCCTGTAATTCCAAACAAACCATCTCTGAAAATATCCATGTAGTAAAACAGTACAATGGCTATACCGAGCAAAACAATGAAAAGGAGTTTTCGAAGTTGCAATCCGATGGTTATTCTTTTAATGTCTATAATCATATTAAAAATTCGTAAGTATTAAAGTCCGGCGACACATTCGAAGCGAAGTTAACGATAATCCGGGAAAAGAAAGCAACCCTTTTATTTCGATTTTTTACGACGTAATAATTCTGTTGAGATGAGCCGAAGCTCACGACCTGTTTGATCGGCAATGGATGAATTTTCCTGGGCACGTCGAATAAGATATGGGAGAACTTTATTTACCGGGCCATACGGAATGTACTTTGCAACGTTATACCCTTCACTGGCAAGGTTATAAGTAATATGATCGCTCATCCCATAAAGTTGGGAGAAGTAAATTCGTCTGTCGTTCTTGTCAATACCATTTTTTTTCATGAGTTCAGTAAGAAAAAAACAACTCTCCTCGTTGTGGGTTCCGGCAAGTATGGAAATTTTGTCAATGTGATAAATACAAAAGCCCAAGGCCTGATTGAAAGCTCTGTCGGTACTCTCCTTATCGGCCCATATGGGTGATGGATAGCCAATTTGCAGGGCTCTTACCCTTTCTTTTTCCATATATGCTCCTCGAACTATCTTAAATCCCAATCTGTACCCTTTTTGATTGGCACGTTCGAGACAACTACTTAGATAGTCAAGCCTGTCCATCCGATACATTTGCAGGGTGTTGTAAACAATAATCTTCTCACGGTTAAATTTCTCCATCATTTCGGTAACCGTATCGTCGATAAAATTCTGAAAAGCAAAATCTTCGGCGTCCACCATAATGGGGATTTTCATTTCATATGCTTTCCAGCAGAGTTCTTCCATACGTTCGCGGAAAATATTTGTCTCATGCAAAATATCCTCACTCAATTCTTTCTGTGAATTGAGTCGATTCAATACCTCTTCAGGAAAAAGAGCTGATGGTTTAAACACTGCAAAAGCAACATTGGCGCAACAGGCCGGTATTTCAATTCCGCGCATCAATTCGTCCATGGTTTGTTGAATTATCTCTGAAGAATGATTTCCTTCGACGCTATAATCGAGAATTGATTTTACTTTGTACTTCGACAGTTTAACTACTATTGAGACTGATTCTTCAAGTGAAGTTCCACCGCAAAATTGTTTGAAAAAAGTAGGTTTTACTATCCAGGCAACAGGTATTTTAAGAGAATTGCTTAAATTTATGAAAGCTCTCCAAAAAACATATAAAGGCCTGATTTGAAGAATTCGGAATAACCACCAGGTTTTTCTTAATTCTGATTTGTTTTTATTGGCGAATGCGATTTTGGTATTTTCAAAAAAAATCATGCAACAAAATTAGAATAAATTCAGCTCATTATGAGATGATATAAATCAAATCAAAAGGTAATTAAGCTCAAGTTATGTTCAATAAATTCGTGGAATTTGTTACTTTTATCCGGAAACTATTTTCAAAATGAATTATATTTTAAATTGTAATAATAGCGAAATAAACGGCGAAATCGTTCTGCCACCTTCAAAAAGTATTAACAATCGATTGTTAATTATTCGGGCTCTTTCAGGTAAAAATTTCATAATTAATAATCTATCAGATAGTGACGATTGTAAGGTAATGCTAAAAGCCTTGCAAAATAATGAAGAGTTAATCGATATCGGGCATGCAGGAACTTCCATGCGTTTTCTTACGGCATTTTACGCTGCCACATCTCAATCGAAAATAATTACCGGTAGCGAGCGTATGAAGAACAGGCCAATTCACGAATTGGTTGATGGATTAAACCAGCTTGGAGCCAACATTACTTATGTTGAAAAGGAACGATATCCACCGGTTAGAACTTCAGGGAAAGAACTTACAGGTAATCAACTGTATATAAACGGAGGTATCAGCAGTCAGTTTATAACTGCTTTGATGCTTGTGGCGCCATCATTGCCAAATGGCCTTACCATTCACATCACCGGCAAGTTAATTTCTTCCTCATATGTACTGCTTACTTTGCAGCTAATGAAATCTTTTGGTGTAGACGTCATTTGGGAGAATCAGTCAATTACCATTCTTCCACAGCTTTACCGTGAACACGATTGTATAGTGGAAGGCGACTGGAGTGCCGCATCGTATTGGTACGAAATAGCAGCTTTGGCTGAAAAAGCCGATATCGTAATTCATGGTCTTTCGCATAATAGTTTTCAGGGTGATTCTTCTCTCGCTTTATTATTTGAAAAGATTGGAATCAGAAGTAAATTTTTGAACAATGCAGTTCGACTTACCAAAACTGTAACACATACCCGTTATTTCGAATTCGATTTTATCAATAATCCCGATTTAGTTCAAACCTTTGTAGTTACTTTATGCCTGAAAAATATACCGTTTAGAATATCGGGAGCCGATACCCTCCGTATTAAGGAAACTGATCGCATTGCTGCTTTGCAAACAGAAATGGCAAAATTTGGGTTCAACATTCAGGAACCAACTGCCGGAGTATTGACCTGGGATGGCAAACAAGTAACAGCCAATAAACTGTTATTTATCGATACTTACAAGGATCACCGCATGGCGCTTGCCTTTGCTCCTGCTGCGATGCATTACAAAAACCTGGTAATAAATGATGCCATGGTGGTAACCAAATCGTACCCTAACTATTGGGGAGATTTGAGGGCGGTGGGGTTTGAAGTGAATGAATTATTTAATTAGCGAATTTTTATTTACTAATTTTATGGATCAATCGGATAATTTGTTTTTTCTAAAATTGAATGGAACTTTTCGATTGATCCGCCTCAATTCAAGTACTATCATATTTCCTTTTCAAGTAATTCCCCTAACAATTTGGGTATATAAAACCGGCTAATTTTCTCCTTTTCTTCGGATATAAAAACGGCAACACTATTCAGGCTAATTTTCTTAATTTCCTTTTTACCATCAAAAACAGTGACAAAATCAGTAAAAGCATTTATCTCTGCCCTTTTCTTCGATTTTGCATCTTTTCGAATTACCAGTGTCGCGTAATTTTTCGATGTTACGTTTGGGATAATTTGCCAGGCATAACCTTTCAGAGTTAACGAATCAATGCAATAATATTTGTTCGAAAGGGTATCAAGACTTTTACCCCCAAGCACGTCCATCATATATGTATTCACTTCACTATTTTGAACTACCCCTGATAACCGATAGTTGTGTGGGTGATAATTTGCCAGCATCACGTCCTCGCCGGTATGTCCGGTGGTTGTGAATGCTACATATGAATGTTCGGTATATATTTTCGCTATTTTTCGGCTTAGGGGAGCAACACCTCTTTTTACCAGGGCTTTCAACGTGTCCTGTTCAGCAACAGTTAAGCTAATTTTGGTGTTTTCAACAAAAACTTTGGGTACGGTATTAATATCAGAAAGTGAAATAAGCTTCAAAGCAAGACCGTCGGCTGTATATTTACAGTTGGTAAGCGGAGTAGTAATGCTTCCAATACTCAAGGTATCATATCCTCTAGCTGTTCTCGGTCCACCAATACTCATACCACTGTTCCCGTGATCGGGACAAATGACAATGGCTGTATTGCCGTCCTTTTTTGCAAAATTAAGCGCTGTTTCCACAGCTTTATCGAATGCAATAAATTCCGACACTATTCCTACCGGATCGTTGTTATGAGCGGCCCAGTCTACTTTACTTCCTTCCACCATCAGAAAAAAACCGTCGGGATTTTTCGTAAGTATTTGCAGCGCTTTATCAGTCATTTCAGATAAGGATGGTATAGAGTCTTTATTACTGTCGATGTCATAAGGTAAAAAATCGTCGGCAAAGAGCCCCCAAACAAGACTATCGGAAGATTGTAATTTCTTAAAATCTGCCATTTTTGTAACATAATTGTAGTTGCGGTTTTTCAGAACAGTAACCAAGTTTTCCTTGTCATCACGTTTGAGAGGATCAAGATATTTTGTTCCACCTCCGAAAACCACATTGATATGATTATAAACCATCTGTTTTGCAATTAAATCATATTGATCACGATGTGGAGTATGGGCTGAGAAGTCGGCTGGTGTAGCATGAGGAAACTGACAAGTTACAACAAGGCCTGTTGATTTATGATTAATTTTTGCAGCTTCCAGAATGGTGAACAAAGGCTGATACGCTCTTTTTGGATCGATGGGAACAAGATCTTTATTTTTACCTGACGATTTGGGGTACGTGGCAATATAACCCGATTTGGAAAGATAGCCCGTTGCATAGGTGCTACCCGTTGGTGCAGAATCACCAATAGGTGCATCGGATGAATGAGTTTTTACCAATCCGCAAATCATTTTGTCGATGGTAAGCCAACAGGTATTGTCGGCAGGGCAAATTCCATATTTATACCAGCGGGCAAGCGATAAAACACTGACGCTGGTTCCGTCGGGTATCATCATAATGACATTTTTTACCCTCTTTTCCTGCTGTGAGGTTGCAGGAATGATAATACTAATTGATAATATAAGAGCTAATGATATTTTCCAATTCATGGGAATGAAGTTTATTTTTTGTAAAATTAGCGAACCATGTCGAATTTTAAGTTAAGGGAATATTAATTAGTCGTAAAACATAGGTCTAAGTGCAAGCAGTTGGCATACAATTCTATTTTTTCTTTACCAAAATTTTGTCGATACGGTTTCCGTCCATATCAACAATTTCAAATTCGTAATCGCGCCACGAAAATTTTTCTCCGGTTTTAGGAATCCTTCGAAGGTGCGATAGGGCAAATCCTCCAAGCGTATTATATTTAATTTTAGTTTTATCAAAATAATGAATGTCGAATTCCTGAACAAATTCATAAAATGGAAGTTGACCATCCACAAGCCAGGATCCATCATCCCGTTTCACAATTTCGAACTCCGATTGATCACTTTGAGGTATCTCGCCAACCAGAGCTTCCAAAATATTATTCAGCGTGATCAAACCAACCACTGACCCATACTCATCAACCACCAGCCCATGGTGTTGTTTTGCTTCGCGAAATTTTTCGAGCACTTCGTACGCACTATTGTTTTCGAGGATATACAGAGGGTCTTTCAGGTATTTAGCCAAATCGATAGGCTCTTTTAACAGATGGCTTGTAAACAGTTCCTTCACAAGAATAATTCCAAGTACCTTGTCGAGGTTTTTTTCGCAAACCGGATATACGGAATGTAGCCCGGAAATAATTTTCGACTTAATCTCTTCTTCGGTATCATGTATGTCAAGATAATCCAAATCGGTGCGATGGGTCATCAGCGATCCCACTTTGCGGTCGCCCAGATGAAAAACACGTTCCACAATGTCCTGTTCAATCTCCTGGATCTCACCATCTTCCCTACCTTCGTTGATGATCGCTTTAATTTCATCTTCAGTAACTTTTGAATCGAACGAAGGTTTAATTTTCAGGATTTTAACGATAGCTTCACCAGGTTTGGTTAGAAGCCAGATAAGTGGAAAGGCAAAAATGGAGAAATATTTCATAGGAAAGGCCGCATTTCTGGCAACCCCTTCGGCACGGATCATGCCTATTTGCTTCGGTACAAGTTCTCCTATCACCAATGTAAAAAACGTAATAAGAACCACTACCAACGTTATGGCAAGGCTATGACTGTAAGGCTGTATGGAAGGGTACCGGTCAAACCAGACAGCCACCTTACTGGCGATGGATGCTCCGGAATAAACACCTGTAAAAATGTTTACAAATGTCATTCCTATCTGAACGGTGGAAAGAAATTTACCGGGGTTACTAAGCATGGAAAGTACCTGTGCCGATTTACGATCACCGTTGGCTGCGGAATGTTCAAGTTTGGAGCGGCGGGCCGACACCATCGCTATTTCGGACATGGCAAATAATCCATTCAGTGCAATCAACCCCAAAATAAAAAGTATTTCGATAAGCATTTTTTTCGTTTATTGAATTAGCTTTAAATAAATATATTGAATCGTTATTTTAAATTAGTATTAATCCTGGTTCTTATAGTTATTTTGATTTCATTTTCTTCTTTTTGCAAAAAAATCCTTTAAAAGTTTGGAAGATTCATGCTGAAAAATACCGGTAACAACTTTGGTTTTCGGGTGAAGCAAGGATGTTTTGTATAATGAGTATCCACGCTTTATATCGTTTGCTCCAAATACCAGCGATTCCAGCTGTGCCCAAAATAAAGCTCCCGCACACATAGGACATGGTTCGAGGGTTACATACATCGTGCACTGATCAAGATATTTTCCTCCCAGGTATCCGGCAGCCGCCGTTATGGCTTGCATTTCGGCATGAGCGGTAACGTCGGTTAATGTTTCGGTAAGATTATGAGCCCTGGCAATGATAATGTTCTGACAAACCACCACCGCACCAATGGGTACTTCGTCTTTAACCAACGCTTTATGTGCCTCTTTTAAGGCCTCTTTCATGAAATATTCGTGGGTAAACATAGTTAGTTTTTCGCAAGGTATTGGATTTCTTCAATTATTCAGTAAAAATACACCGATGTTTGGATTTTTACAATGGCTTAGTGGACAAATGGATTTAGAATTGGTCGGGGTGCGATTAATGAATTCTCTTAGTTCGGCTTAGGCTGTGCCTAAGTCGTTAATATTTTTTTAGGCTCGCCTGAATTCAAAACTACTATTCTCTAAATTGAATTTTTTACTTTCTATTCAGGCAAAACCTGAAACCATATCTTCGACTGAGGTACAACCTCAGCCGAACTTCAGCCGAATCTCAGTCAAAACTTTGTTCGGAGTATGATTACAGCAGGCAAAAATCATTTAAAATTCATTGCTTCATTTTCAACCATCCGCCCCAATAAAACATCCGCTGAAACAAGGTTTTCAATTTCACCTCATCGTCAAAAATTCCAAATACTGCCGATCCGCTGCCAGTCATAGAGGCATATAGGGCTCCCCATTTGTAAAGGTCATTTTTTATTATTTTAATTTCGGGATGCCTCAAAAAGATACTTTCTTCAAAATCGTTTATCACCAGTTGTTTCCAATCGGTTATGGGGTGTTTTAGCAGTTCTGGTATTGAGTGTTTAAGTTTAACAGGATTCACACCTGCATAGGCTTCGGCTGTGCTGATAAAAATATCCGGTTTAACCAAAACAAGATATTTCCCTGAAAGATCCACTTGAATATCCGTCAATACATTTCCTTTGCCAGTACCAAAAGCCGGTTTATTGTGAATGAAGAAGGCACAATCGCTGCCAAGTTGTTCCGCGTAACCAACCAGTTGATCATCGGCAAGTCCCAGTTCGAAAAGCTGGTTTAGCAATGTAAGAGTAAAAGCGCCATTGGATGAACCTCCTCCAAAACCCGCACCCATCGGAACAAGTTTATGCAGGTAAATAGTTATAGGTGGCAGGTCGAATTCTTTATCCAATAAATAATACGCTTTGACGCATAAGTTCCTTTCGGAATCTCCGGAAATCTGCATTCCGGTGATTTTCAACTCAACCTTATTTAGATTATTTTCGCTATGGATAATTTCGAGGATATCGCTTAAAGGAATTGGGTAAAAAACAGTTGCGATATTATGAAAATTATCGGATCGTCGTTCAATAATGTTCAGTCCAAGGTTGATTTTTGCATTTGGAAAACAGAGCATGGTAAATTGTTTTTTACAAAAATAAGGAATTTTGACTGTGTATAAATAGTATAGTTTCCTTAAACCTGTACCTTTGAGAAAATTTTTGTTACTTGCATTTATGGAACATGAACAATTTAAAAGTGCACTAACTGTAAACCAAGGCATTGAACAACCATCGTCAGTAAATGACGATTCGGTGAGAAATTTCATCAGAAATACGAAAAAAAAACTCGCCGTTCAGGAATTTGTTGATGGCATTTTAAGTGGTAACCGTACTATTTTAAGTCAGGCCATAACCATGGTGGAAAGTTCGTTGCCAGGTCATCACAAAATAGCTCAGGAAATCATAGAAAAATGCCTTCCCTTTTCCGGCAAATCAATCCGGATAGGTATTACCGGTGTTCCGGGGGTAGGTAAAAGTACTTTTATCGAGTGCATAGGGGTGTATGTAACTTCGCTTGGTAAAAAGTTGGCAGTGCTTGCCATCGACCCTTCATCGGAACGATCCAAAGGAAGTATTTTGGGCGATAAAACCCGTATGGAACAACTTTCGGTCGATCCGAATGCCTTTATCCGTCCATCGCCTACATCAGGCTCACTTGGCGGTGTAGCGCGTAAAACGCGCGAAACCATTGTTCTTTGTGAAGCGGCCGGTTTTGATACTATTTTTATTGAAACTGTGGGTGTTGGACAGTCGGAAACCGCCGTTCATTCCATGGTCGATTTCTTTCTGCTTTTGATGCTGGCAGGTGCAGGTGACGAGCTTCAAGGTATAAAACGTGGAATTATGGAAATGGCCGATACCATTGCCATCACCAAATCGGATGGAAATAATTTCCATAAGGCCGAGATAGCTGCTGTTCAGTACCGAACCGCTCTGCATCTTTTTCCAAAATCGGCATCGGAATGGATTCCTCAAGTTTTAATGTGCTCAGCCATTAATGGTTTTGGCATCGATAAAATTTGGGAGAAATTATCAGAATATGTGCAATTAACACAACAAAACACATACTTCCAGCAACGTCGTCAGGAGCAGGCCAAATATTGGATGTACGAAACTATTAACGAAGCTCTTAACGACCACTTCTATCATCATCTGCAAATAGAACAACTTTTACCGGCTTACGAAGAAATGGTGCTTAACAACCAGCTTTCTTCGTTTGTCGCTGCTAAAAAATTATTATCCAAATATTTTAATCACTCAAAACAAGCATAAAATGAAAAGATTTGTAACGATTATCTTGGTTTTATTGGCATTTGCCTGTACATCAAAAATTCATGAAGGTTTTAAAATCACCGGAAATATTAAGAATCTATCTGACGGAAAAGTTCTTCTGAAAAAATTTGCCGAGGGCAATTGGAAGACTACCGACACAGCAGTTGTTAAGTCAGGCAGCTTCATATTTACTGGAAAAGTGGAAATACCCGAAATGTACCGTATCGTGTTGGCGGATACTCTTACTCCTATTTCTATATTTGTTGATAATAATGAAATTACAATTACTGGCATTAAAGATAGTTTAAGCGAGGTAAAGATTTCAGGATCTAAAGTTCAGGAAGAATATGATAATTTCAGATTCTCTCAAAAAACATACAAAAACAAACTAGATTCCTTATATAGTGAATACAACAAAGCTAAAGACGCCGGCAATAAAGCATTCATGAGTAAAATTGATTCAATTTACGAAAAAGTTACCGCCGATCAGTCGCATGCCACCAGATCGTATGTAGTTGCGAATAAATCTTCTGTTATATCGGCTTATCTTACCTGGAGCAGCCTTGTTTACGAAACAAATTTAAACACTCTCGATTCTATTACCGCTGCATTCGACTCAACATTAAATAAGTCAATATATGTGATGATGTTAAAAGACTATATTTCCATTATAAAGAAAGTCGAAATCGGACAGCAAGCTGTTGATTTTACCATGAACGATGTAGATGGAAAGCCAGTTGCCTTGTCATCACTCTATGGCAAATACTTATTGGTTGATTTCTGGGCATCGTGGTGTTCGCCTTGCCGTCAGGAAAATCCAAATGTTGTAGAAGCTTACAAGAAATTTAACACCAAGGGATTCAACGTACTTGGAGTTTCATTCGATAATAGCAAAGAATCATGGCTGAAAGCTATTAAAGACGATAAACTAACATGGAATCATGTGTCGGATCTAAAGAAATGGGATAATGCCGCCGGAAAATTGTATGGGATAAGAAGCATTCCCTCGAACATTCTTCTCGACCCAAAAGGAGTGATTATAGCTAAAAACCTCCGGGGCGATGTTCTTCAAAAAAAATTAGCTGAGTTGATTAAATAAAATAGCAAAGGAGGATTTTCCATTCGGCTTAGGCTTGCCTGAGTCGAATATATCCTTAAAGCTGCGTCTGGTTTTTCATGGTCGGCTTCGTTCGGCTTAGGCTGCGCCTAAGTCGGAAATATCCTTCAGGCTGTGCCTGATTTTGTATGGTTCTTTGTTAGGTCCAATCCGAACTTTATAAAGCTCAAGGTAATTTATTTGTCACTTTTTTGCCGAAAAAAGTAACCAAAACTTAACGAAGTGATCTCTTGAACACCTATAAAAATAAACATGATGTGAATAAACTCTGACCGGCGGAACTCATTCCGTCTCGTTCCTCGACTTCATTCAAACAGCCGCCAATATATACGGAATAATTGGAAAGGTATTTTTGTTTGAATAAGACATTTTGTACTTTTGTTTCAAAATAGGTTTTATGAATGCATATGCTGACAAAATAGATATAATTCAATGGATTGCTGGATTGAATGACAAGTCAACCCTGCAACAATTGAAGAAGATAAAGGAGCTGTCAACCGCGAAGCAGCAGGATTGGTGGGATACTATTTCACTGGAAGAACGTCTGTCAATAGAACGAGGATTAGAGGATTCAAAAAAAGGAAAAATTACGCCACATTCTGAGGTTAGAAAGAGATATGAAAAGTGGTTATAGGATAGACTGGGCAGATGAAGCCTTAGAAAATTTAGATTATATAAATGATTATTTAACAATTAGATGGACTAATAGAGAGGTTCGTAACTTTTACATAAGACTTGAAAGGACGCTCAAGTTAATATTAAACAATCCTCTTGCATTTCCAGCCAGTGATTTACAATCAAATGTCAGGCGTAGTGTATTATCAAAGCAAACAACGATCTATTACGAGATTAAAGAAGAAAGTATTGAAATACTATCTCTTTTTGATAATAGAAGATATCCTAAATCATTAAAAATAAGGCCACAAAAACTGTAAACAAATTGACAAATTATTGAAAAGCCTCCCGTTCTGCTTACGCTTTGCCTAAGTCATATATATCCCTCATATTCAGTCTGTTTTATAGAGCCGAATTATGCAATCCCCTAATCCGAACATGGAGAACTTTGTATAAACCACGAAAATTTATTTGTCACTTTTTTGCCGAAAAAAGTGACCAAAAACTCTGACCGGCGGAACTCATTCCGTCTCGTTCCTCGACTTCATTCAAACAGCCGCCAATCAATATATGGAATTTTTATTTTACGCTGCGCAACACATTTTGCAGTCCCATCGGGACGGCATTATGGTAGAAAAGAATTAAGACCAGCATTTTCAGTCCCATCGGGACGACATTATGGTAGCATCCATCGGGACGACATTATGGTAGTAAAATAATTAAGCCCTACCTACCAAAC
>JANXXY010000142.1 GCA_025350365.1 Bacteroidales bacterium
ATGCAGTAATGGACCAAATCTCATTAGGTAGCCAATTGTTAAAAGTTACCAATTTATATATCAATGGATAAAGAATAACTATCGACAAAACCGCGATATAAGAAAGTTGAAAACCAGCATCAACAAGATTATATGGATTCCAGAGCAATAAAAAAAAAGCAGAAGCCGCGAGCGAATTAAAAATACTGATATGGCGGCTCGAGGCCTGTCCTGCAATCACAAAACTAAACATTACCGTTGCTCGTAAAACCGAGGCCGACATCCCTGTAATGACGGCATACATCCAAATTGAAATTAGTAATAGAGCAAACTTGATGTATTTGCCATATCTTATCTTATCAAAAAAGGAAAGAACTAAATTGAGAACCCAATAAAGCAATGCTACATGCATTCCCGAAACGGCTAGTATGTGCATTGCTCCCGATGAAATATAGGCTCGTTTAATTTCAGCATCCAGATTAGCCTTATCACCAATGGTTAATGCTGAGGCAACTGCATATTCATCACCTGTCATTCCAATAAAAGAAAACAGGCCAAGGAGTTTATCCCGTAGTTTAAACGACCACATCAAAACCGGGTTTAACCCATGATGTGTTAATAAACTCCAGGCCTTACCATCAATATAAGCTGAATAGTTAATATTCTGATAATATAAATACTTGCTAAAATCGAACTCGTTAGGATTTCCGGATGATTTTAGCTTTGAAACGATTGCCCTAAAAACAAGAACATCGCCAGCCTTCAACTTCAGAGAGACAGAATCTTTTTTTAAATAAGTAAGAATATTAGTATTGCATCTCAGCAATTTGCCATTCAATTTTATCTGATCAGTTTCAATGTAACATTGTACAGATTTCGTTCTTTGTTCTGGCGGCAAATAAACTGTACCAATAAATTCTTGAGGGTGAATATTTTCAATTCCCAATTCATTAAACAGTCCGGCTTTTGCTGAAACTAACAGAAATCCCAACAATATTAAAAACACATATAGATGAATACCAAACAGCCATCGATATTTAAAATTAGCCGAATGTTTGCAAAAAAATATCAAACCAAACGCTGAGATAACTGTTATAATAACAGTAAACCAAACTAACTTGACTGGCAAATGTGTGAATAAGCCAAACCATATCCCAAGAATGAGAGGTAGTAAAAGCCTGATAAATGGACTTTGTTTAAAAATAGCGTACATTCAAAACTTTAACTTATAACCAATTAAACTTATATTGGAAATGTACAATATAATTTAACTATCACCACTAATTTTCAATTATATATTTTTTGAATTATAAAAAAAGCGTTGCCCAATTGTAAATTATAGGAAAGCAGTTTAAAGTATCTAAAGAAATTAGTATTAACTTTAAATAGTGATTTCATCAATTAAAATAATTCATCACCTACTAAACCCGCGCATATGGCTGATTTAAAGACAACTTATTTAGGACTCGAATTAAAAAATCCAATTATTGCTGGAGCCAGCAATCTTGTAAGCAACGTGGATAACCTAAAGCGTATGGAAGATGCCGGCGCTGCGGCCATCGTATATAAAACGTTGTTTGAGGAACAAATTCAGCTTGAAAGGCTTGAACTTGATGAAGAATTATCTGAATACGAGGAACGTAACGCTGAAATGATCAACCTTTTCCCTAACATTGAACATGCCGGACCTAGCGAACATCTTATGAACCTGCGTCTTGCCAAGGAAAGCGTAAAAATACCTTTAATTGCAAGTTTAAACTGTGTATTTACCGAAACCTGGGAAGAATATGCTAAACTTATTCAGGAAACTGGTGTTGACGCACTTGAACTAAATTTTTATACTGTTCCGCGAGATAATAAAATTGAAAGTAAATCAATTGTTGATCAACAAATTGAAACATTAAAGGCTATTAAACAAGTTATTAAAATTCCGGTAAGTCTGAAAATAAGTCCTTTTTATGCTAATCCATTAAATGTAATTAAGCAGTTTGATCAGAATGGTTCGGATGGAATGGTGCTATTTAATCGGTTTTTACAACCCGATATTGATATTAACTCGGAAACTCATATCAATCATTTTTCAACAAGTTCTTCAGAAGAAAACCTTTTACCACTAAAATTTGCCGGCCTTCTTTTTGAAAATATCCTTGGTTCAATTTGTTGCAACAGTGGTATTCATTCGGGAAATGATGTTATTAAAATGATACTGGGTGGGGCTGATTGCGTGCAGGTTGTTAGTACGCTTTACAAGAACAAAATATCGTACATTCAAACAATGCTGCAAGATATAAACGAATGGATGGAATCCAAAAATTATTATGTTCTGGAAGATTTTAAAGGAAAGTTGTCACAAAAGAAATCGAATGATCCATTTATTTACAAACGTGCTCAATATATCGATATCTTATTAAAAACAAGCGACTTATTTAAAAAATATCAGGTACATTAGAAAAAATATTTAGACTAAAAACTAGGGTCTAAATAACCTGATTACAGAAAATGAAAAAGGCCAGGTCGTCACGACGTGGCCTTTTTACTAACCAACAAATCCAAACTATCAATGAATCGCTAACTTAAACCGCCTTGTTATTTCATCCCAATTCAAGACATTCCAAAAAGCTGCAATATAATCAGGCCTTTTGTTTTGATATTTAAGATAATATGCGTGCTCCCAAACGTCAAGCGCCAAAATTGGATTTCCTTTAATATCAGAAACATCCATAAGTGGATTATCCTGATTTGGAGTTGAGCCAATTATCAACTCCTTTTTATTATTTACCACCAGCCATGCCCAACCTGATCCAAATCGGGTAGTAGCAGAACCGGAAAAAGTTTCTTTAAATTTATCAAATGAGCCAAAATATTTATTTATAGCTTCAAGTAAATCTCCTGTTGGTTGTCCACCGCCATTTGGCTTCATAAATTTCCAAAAAAGATCGTGGTTATAAAATCCACCACCATTATTACGGATAGCAACCGGAAGTTTTGAAACATTCACAAATAAATCTTCAATAGTCTTACTTTCGTTCTCAGTTCCTTTAACTGCTGCATTCAAATTATTTGTATACGCTGCATGATGTTTTGAATGATGGATTTCCATCGTCTGTGCATCTATGTATGGTTCTAAGGCGTTATATGCGTAGGGAAGTTGTGGTAACTCAAAAGCCATATTGTTTATTTATTTCGTTTACAGAATTAAATTCTGATGCAAAGATAAACGCTATTTAGAATTATTCCAAATAAATTGAAGATTATTTCATCCGAATATATTTTTTTTATTTATGATGAAATGAAACAGCAGTTCGGCTTACGCTGTGCCTAAGTCGTTATATGCAAACAGGCTGAGACTGTAAAAGATATGTTCGATTAAGGTAGAACCTTAGCCGAACATTCTATAAATTAATCGGCTTTTTCAAAAACAAAATATTGCCACGGCTTCAGAATGAGCTTTAATTTTGGATTAATCAGTTTTTTCTCGTTGGTAAAAATATCAAGATAATTCCCGGAAATCAACGAACTGTCAAATTTAATTTCCTTTGGTTTATCTGATACATTGCAAATAACGAATACTTTCTGCGTATTTTTTTCACGAACAAATGCAAACACAGAGCTGTCTCTATTGGTTGATATCCGTTGAATTTTTCCACCCTCCTCTCCATTCCATAACGCTTTATTCCTTTTTTTGAGTGAAATAAGTGTTTGGTAAAAAGAGGTTAGTGAATAATTTTCCCAATCGATACTGTCTTTCTCAAAAAATTTCAAACGACGGTTAAACCCTGACTCCTGTCCATTGTAAATCAAAGGCATACCCTGCAGAGTAGCCGCAAGAACTGCAAAAGTCTGAGCTCCTTGTCCCAAGCGTTCATATTCTGTTCCGTTCCATGTATTCTCGTCATGATTTGTTGTAAATTCCATTAAATATGAATTTCCGGGATAAACGGAATCAACCCAATTAAAGTGTTTAATGATGGCATTGGCATTTTTCTTCCCTTTTGCAATATCGTTCATGATATGAAAAAACTTCCAATCGTATGACATATCAAATCCTTTCATGTGTTGCGCGGGAATATCGGCTTCAGCAAGCATAAATACCTGCTTCACGGCATCTATTTCGGGCCTAAGCTGATCCCAGAAATCGTTAGGCACCATATGAGCCACATCGCAACGAAACCCATCGATATCAGTTTCTGTAATCCACCATTTCATGGTATTAATCATGTAATTGCGAAGTTCAGGATTTTTATAATCAAGTCGAATCACATCAGTCCAATCGAAGGCAGAAACAAACTTACCAATGGAATCCTTCATGTAATACTCAGGATGCGTGTTCACCAAATCGTTATCCCACGAGGTATGATTTGGAACCCAATCGATAATTACTTTCATACCTGAATTATGAATAGAATTCACCATGTGCTTAAAGTCATCCATTGTTCCAAAATCAGAATTTATTCCTTTGTAGTCTTTTACAGAATAATAACTACCCAGAGGTTTTTTTCTGTTTTTTATGCCAATAGGAGTTACCGGCATGATCCAAAGAATATCAATTCCAAGTTTTTTAAGGCGCGGCAGGTCATTTTCGAATGACTTAAATGTTCCTTCCTTTGAAAATTGACGAATATTAACTTCATAAATGACAGCATTTTTACTCCAGTCAACATGTTTAACTTCCGATCTTAAAGGAGCTGTAACCCGTTTTGTTTGAGCTATGGTATACCCAACCCCAATTACAAGAAAAAATACAATAAAAATGATGAGGTAAACAAGCATAGATTTAATATTCATAATACTAAAGTTAAAGGGTTTTTTCTATTTATATGTATTATTTGCCTAATTCAATGATCATGGAAGTTT
>JANXXY010000149.1 GCA_025350365.1 Bacteroidales bacterium
TTCATTTTTTGTACCATCGGAATTCTATTGTATGCTTTAATAAGGTCCTCCCAATATCTGGTAGCATTTACCTTATCTAATGAAGCCTTAATAACAGGTTGAAATTTTGTATTCAATTCTCCTGAAGACGTTTGTTTTAAATACATTGTGGCAGCATTATTTTCCCCTTTCACAATATTAACAGCATCTTTTATACTCATATTTTTTACTGCTGAAACAAAAATCGGTTTTGCTTCCTTGCCGGCATTTTCAGCAGCACGATTGATGGAGAGAATAGCTTCATCGACCTTACTTCCCAAACCCACTGCTCTGAGTTTCGATTCTACTACTTTTGCATCTTCCGGAAAAGGAATTCTAATTTCGGGATTGCCGAAATACCCATCAGGATTGGATACAAATTTTACAGCCTCACCTGTTCCATTTAAAAGGGCTTCTTTTATGCCATCGGCGGCATCTTTTTCGGTTAACCCGCCACCTTTTTGCTGAACAAATTTTTTGGCATCTTTTAACAGTTGAGCATCCAAATCAATAGTACTCAATAAGAATCCGGCAAGAAATAAAATGATACTTAGTTTTTTCATCTTTAAATAATATTTATGCATTTAAAAGGCTCAAATATCCTGCCAGTTTTGAATTAAAAAGATTTGCGGTCTCCACCAACCAGAATAAATTTACAAAATTTTTGCTGCATTGCTTGGGAGACTTCCAAATTTGCTCGCGTTGTTAATAATAATACTTCGGTATGTTTTTTAAGGTACTGATAATGAGTGCAAATTCAAAACCGAAATTAATTGTAACTAATTATTAACCAATCATTTTCAAATTGTCTCATTTTCAAGTTTTCAAATTTAACGAAGTGTTGTAATAATGTGTCTTGCTCCAATATAAAAAAAAGAGGCGCTAATAACCATAAATATATGGCTGATGTCGCTATGAGTAAACCATTGGCATATACCCCATTGGTTCATAAATATTATGGCTGAAATAGCTGAAAATCCCACAGCAATAAGAAAAAATTTGCTTCCTTGTGATTTCTCCTTGCGGTAAATATAAAAGTTAAGGCTTGATACAACTATCATAAGCCCATACGCAGAATGTACCTCAACAAAAATAAATTTCATCGTTATAATGGTAACTGTAACGAAGATAGTCAGTTCAATAAGGTTAGCCCATTTAAAAATGGTACTAAGTTTCTGTGAAATATGTGGTCTGGCATATTCAATAGCAGCCCGTTCAATAAGTGCAATAGAGAACATGCTTGTTATCCATCCAGGTAGTTTCCAGGCAAAAGAGAGTTGATACAAAAATGCATGACCAATAATTCCTCCAACTGTTGTTGCAATCGCCATAAATAAGAAATAAAAACACAGGTAAATATGAACTTTATTTTGAACGGGTATCTTGGTAAGAGCAAGGAAAGCATAAAAACATACTCCGGCAACCATAACAGCTGAAAGTGAAGTAATAGGTTCATCAATACGTATTTCAAAAATATATATGGATGGTTGTTTATAATACATGATGGAATGGAATTTGCCTGCTTGTGAAATGATTGTAATGATGAGCGAAAAAAAACATAAATAAACAAATAATAAGTTAATTAAAAGGGAGATTTGGCGATGTTTTAATTGCCTCCAAGCTTTGTCTTAATTGTGATTAAATAAAATGAGGCCGTCAAAAGGGTAAAAAACCCATTTGTCAGCCTCAAATTTAGAGTACAAAGAATTGTAGAAATTGATGTGATTTATTTGGTTAGTATTGCAGTTTACTGCCTGCCAATTCCTTTGCAGGTTCAGTCTCGAAATTATATAGTAAAGTGGAAAGATAACGTTCGCCGCTATCAGGTAATAAAACTACAATATTTTTACCTTTATTTTCAGGCCGTTTGGCAATTTGTAAAGCGGCATAGGCGACTGCTCCCGATGATATCCCTACAAGTAAACCTTCAGTACGCGCCAGTTGACGTCCGATCTGAAATGCCTCATCGTTCTTTACCTGAAAAATTTCATCATAAATTTTAGTATTCAAAACGCCGGGAACAAATCCTGCTCCAATTCCCTGAATTTTATGCGGTCCTGGTTTGCCACCTGATAAAACCGGCGAATCGGTAGGTTCTACAGCTATAATCTGTATTCCGGGCTTTCGCAATTTTAACACTTCACCAACCCCTGTGATTGTTCCGCCGGTTCCTATTCCTGAAACGAAAATATCAACATTTCCATCAGTATCACGCCATATTTCTTCAGCAGTGGTGCGACGATGGATTTCAGGATTTGCGGGATTTTTAAACTGCTGAGGAACAAACGAATTGGGTGTAACAAGGTGTAAATCTTCTGCTCTGCGAATAGCTCCTGACATTCCTTCGGGGCCGGGTGTGAGAACAATTTCGGCACCTAAAGCTTTTAAAAGGTTTCGACGTTCAACACTCATCGTTTCAGGCATGGTAAGTATCAACCTGTAACCTCTTGCGGCTGCAACAAATGCAAGCGCAATACCAGTATTACCGCTGGTTGGCTCGATAATTACTGTGCCTTTTTTCAAAATACCATCCTTTTCTGCGGCTTCAATCATGGCAAGGCCAATACGGTCCTTCACACTGCCTGCCGGGTTGAAGTATTCCAACTTAGCAATAATAGTTGCTTCCAGCTTATGAGCCTCGTTAAAGTTCGTTAACTCCAAAAGGGGAGTATTGCCTATCAAATCGGTTAAATTCTTTGCTATTTTTGACATGATTGAGTGTATTAAATTTCTTTAACAAAGTTGTAACTTATTTGTATTCTATGTAATACCACAAATATGGTATTTTATATACCTAAATATTGGTATTTCTTTTGTTTTATAACACATCTTTGATGTACTGATTTTGATGAGTGGTATTAGCCTAACAACATTTCAGTAACTTGACTGTTATATGCAGTATCAAATTCATTGATTTAAATTAAACAGGCATGAATAAAGCTTTAATATTTTTAAGCTTCATATTTATAAGCGCATCGGGCTGCACCCAAAACTCAAAGAGTTTAAATAACAAACAAAATATACAAACAAAAAACGAAGGCATGAACCTAAGAAAGTTAACCCCCGATGAAGAAAGAGTGATTATCCATAAAGGTACCGAAAAACCTTTTACCGGCAAATACAATAATGTTTTCGACGAAGGTGTTTACGTTTGCAGGCAATGCGGTACTCCCTTATACAAGTCGACTAATAAGTTTAAATCGGATTGCGGATGGCCAAGTTTTGACGATGAAATTCCTGGTGCTGTAACCCGTGTTACCGATGCCGATGGCAGTCGTACTGAAATTACCTGTACACATTGTGGAGGACATCTTGGCCATGTTTTTACCGGTGAAGGCTTAACTCAAAAAAACACACGGCATTGCGTTAATTCGGTTTCTCTTGAGTTTATTCCTGCAAAAGAAAAAATAGCCAAAACTGATACTGCCATATTCGCCGGTGGATGCTTTTGGGGCGTTGAATATTATATGAAGAAGTCGGAGGGAGTTATTTCAACTGAAGTGGGATATATTGGAGGGCATACAAATAATCCGACCTATAAGGAGGTTTGTTCGCATACAACGGGGCATGCCGAAGCAATTCGAATTGTATTTGATCCGGGTAAAACTTCTTTTGAAAAGGTGGCACGGCTTTTCTTCGAGATACACGATCCTACTCAGTTAAATCAGCAGGGGCCTGATGTAGGAGACCAATATCGCTCGGAAGTATTTTATCTGAACGAGGATCAAAAACAAATAGCCGAAAAGCTAATCGGATTGCTAAAACAAAAGGGAATTAACGCAGTTACCAAGGTTACCAAGGCCACCACATTTTGGAAAGCCGAAGGTTATCATCAGGATTATTATGCTAAGGAAGGTGCCACTCCTTATTGCCATAGGTATGTTAAACGATTTTGATAATTGGGTTAAGTATAGTTATGCTATCGTATCGAGGGTTTAAGCATAAAAAAATTTAAAGTACACATGGCGCTAGAATAATGCGGCCGATTGCTTCAGTATTCTCCGGTAGTAAGAGAGAATATTTGAACGGGAAACAAAACCTATATATTTAGTCCCATCAGTAACCGGAATGCTCCAAAGATTGGATGATTCAAACTTTTTCATAGCCGATTCCATGCTTTCATTTTTCTCTATATACAATGCGGTATAATCGGTTATGTCAGCTATTTTTAACTGATGATAAAGATCACTGCGAAATAGCAGGTCTTTTACCTTTTCAAGATAAATTAAACCGAGATAGTTTTTATCGTCGTCCACAACCGGATATACGTTTCGGTTGCTAACTGCAAAAGCATCCACTAAACTTTTAAGGGTTCCTGAAGATTTTAACGGGATAAAATCTCTTTCAATTAAATCGTCCAGATTTATCTGGCTTAATATATCCAAATCTTTATTTGAAGTAAAGAGTAGTCCGCTTTGAGCCAAATTTTTTGTGTAAATGGAATACGGTTCAAAATACTTTCCTATAAAATAGGATAACGCACTTACAATCATTAGTGGAACAAAAAGAACGTATCCTCCTGTAATTTCAGCAATTAAAAAAATGGAAGTCAAAGGGGCATGTACAACTCCGCTTAAGATTCCGGCCATTCCAACAACTATGAAATTGTTGATATTAAGATTGCTTATTCCTGTAGTATTTACAAAGAGAGCTAAACCAAACCCAGCCAATGCTCCGTTGAATAAGGATGGGGCAAAAATACCGCCATTGCCCCCTGAACAAACGGTTAGTGAAGTTGCTATCACTTTTAGCAAAATAATTAAAAATGTAACCACGATTATCACCCAGGGGTTTTCCTTAAAAGGTTCAAGCAAACTAAAGTTGACCAGTGCAGAATAATTTCCATCGAGAAGACTTTTTATAGTATTATAACCTTCACCAAATAATGGAGGAAACAAAAATATTAACACTCCAAGACCCAATCCCCCAAAGATTGCTTTTTGCCAGATTGCGTCTTTCTTTTTAAATATTTGCTCGATTCGCAATGTAGGGCGCAACATGTAAACTGAAAGTAAACCACAAAGCAATCCGAGGATTATATAGAAAGGAATGGCATGAAAATACCAATCGGAAGTAACCAGATAAAACAGCTGACCCTTATATAAAGCTTTTGAAACCAATATGGCGGTTGCAGTAGATATAAGCAATGGGATAAATACAGGTATGGATATTTCAGCGATTAATACTTCCAAAGCAAAGATGACCCCGGCAATTGGACTATTAAAAACAGCCGCAATGCCCGATGCTGCGCCACATGCCAATAAAAGAGATCGCTCACGGTAGCCCAGATTTAAAGCGCTTGCGATGTTCGATCCAATGGCAGCGCCTGTGATAACAATCGGAGCTTCCAAACCGGCCGATCCTCCCAATCCAACAGTAATTCCACTGGTGATAATATGAGAGTACATTTTGTCTTTGTCTACTTTTGCCGATTTGCGGGATATGGAATAAATTATATTACCTAACCCTTTCTCCAATTTGCCTTTAAAAAGAAGTTTTGTAACAATAACTGTTAAAATTATTCCTGATAAAGGAAGGAAAATGAACCATAAATGGGTTGTCGATATTTTCGAAAAATATAACGGAATGCCTTGAAGCCAATGCACAAAGGTCTTTAACACCACTGCTGCTAAAGCGGAAACAATTCCGATAATGATACTGGCCACAATCAAAAAGTTGCGATTGCTGATGTGATTGATACGCCAGTATAAAACCTGGTTTAAAATTTTCAACAAAACAGATTTCTTCAAACCTTTCATCATATAAAGTTAATGACTTATCAACTGGTAATCAAAATAAGTTGGAGGTAAAAGGGCAATACTTAATTTTATTAAGAAAAAAGCGCTGTTACCTTTTAAAAAATCGAAATATAATCTACTTTTATCCTCGTTTTTAAAATCAAAACTTTTCAATTTTATATAAATAAATTACAAGAAAGGCAATATGAAAGAAGCGATTGCTATTTTATGTGCAGGAGGCCCTGCACCGGGAATTAACACAGTGATTAGTTCGGTAACTAAAATTTTCTCCAATTACGGTTACAAAGTTATTGGTATCCATGGTGGATATCGCAGTTTGTTTGCAGATGAACCAGAATACGAGTATCTGGATTTTGAATATGCCGACAATATTTTCACGCGCGGAGGTTCTGCCTTGCGGATGAGTCGGTATAAACCCAAGGACGATGAGTTTAAAACAGCATTCTTTGAAAAGAACAATGTAAAACTTCTGGTAACCATAGGTGGTGATGACACTGCCTCGACAGCCAACCGGCTATCGCAGTTTTTGGCAGCCAAAAAGTTGAATGTCGCTAACATCCATGTTCCAAAAACTATCGATAATGATTTACCTTTGCCTGAAGGTTTTCCAACATTTGGATATAATTCGGCAAAAGAAGAAGGTGTTCGATTAGCTACAACCATCTATGAAGATGCCCGTACCAGCGGTACGTGGTTTGTTCTTTCAGCAATGGGTCGCGAAGCCGGTCATCTTGCAATGGGTATTGGTACTGCTTGTCATTTCCCGATGATCATCATTCCGGAAATGTTTAATAAAACCAAAATTAATTTTGATAAAATCACTAAGCTTGTGATTTCGTCGATGGTAAAACGCAGAATCTTAGGATTAGACTATGGTGTGGCCATTATCTCCGAAGGGGTTTTCCACTTTATGAGTGATCAGGAAATTATCGAAACCGGTATTAATTTCACTTACGACGATCACGGCCATCCTGAATTAGGCAATGTTAGTAAATCACATATTTTCAATATGCTGGTTCAGCAACAATTAAAAGATCTTCGTATTAAAGTAAAGAGCCGCCCGAACGAAATGGGTTACGAGCTTCGCTGCTGTCGTCCAATTGCATATGATCTCTCGTACGCAACCTTGCTTGGCTTAGGAGTATACAAATTATTCAGTAATGGAATTACAGGTTGTATGGTAACTACCGATCGTGTTGGTGCCATTATTCCTTTATTTCTGAAAGATGTTGCTGACGAAAAAGGGAAAATTATTCCCCGTTTGGTAAATATTAATTCGGAAAAAGTACAATTGGTATACGCTAATAACCTTCACTATATTACCAAGGAAGATTATCGGGCAGCCAAAAAGTATGTTCCAAATCCTGAAGAGTTTGATTTTCACAAAATACTTGAATGGTAAAAAATTATTTTAACATTCATTATAATTTTAGAAGAGGCCGGGTAATACCGGCCTTTTTCGTTAATCACAAATCACCATCTTATCCGGATTTTGTTTAAAATCAAACATGAGCTTGATCTGTTCGTGCGTTATCCTATCAGTAGATAATTGCGAAAGATTATCTAACGGGTAAAAATCTGCTCCAAGCGTTTCCATGCCAGCTTGAAGCGAGCCTCCAGTTTCGCGGCACAAAATAAATAATTTATAGGTATACCAGGGAGAAGGAGGATGTGCATGGCGCTTTTTATCCAAAACGGCCAGAAGCCGAACTGGCTCTACTTTCAATCCTGATTCCTCCCATACTTCTTTAACGGCTATTTCGTTTGCGGTATAGCCAATATCGCTCCATCCGCCCGGAAGACTCCAGCAATGATCTATTTTTTCCTGAACCATCAAAATAGTATTGTCTCGAAAAATAACTCCGCGAACATCAATTTTCGGAGTTTGGTATCCTTTTTCATGCTCGAACAATTCCCGAATTGTTTCTACTTTGGTATGGCTTAACTTTTCCAACATTTCGAAGCTGATCTCACGTAATTGTTCGTACCGTTCAATATCATACTGGTTTTGTGCATATTCCAGTCCAATTTGTGCAATAGATTGTATCTTTTGTGCAAACACAAGAAAAGAATGATTCATCGCTGGTTTTTTAATGATAGTAAAGATAAGTCGTTTAATTTAAGTTAAAAAAATGACGAAAGCATTAATTGAAATTGTTAAAATGACGATAATTTATAAATATTTTTTACTTTTGGTGCAAACAATTGCTTGCTAAACATTTAAAATGTGTTTAAAAAAACCTTAATATTTTTCATCCTTTTATCTTTTGTGGTGACCCTTTTTGCGCAGAAGCTTACGCCAACTGTAATTGCTTCCGGTGGTGGTTCTGCTACCAAATTTTCCTATTCCCTGGCATATACTTTTGGGGAGACATTTATAAATACATTGAAATCACAAAGCAACACACTTACTGAAGGTTTCCATCAAACATATCCGAAAGTAATAATACCGGGATATAATGAGGTAACTGCAACACCAAACCCGGTTACATCCCGAAACTTCTATAAATTATACCTTACGTTTTATATTGATGATGCTAACTCCTATACTGTAACCATCTATAATATAAGCGGTAAAAATGTTGACATATATAACTACGACAACCTTCTGACAGGAGAAAATAAAGAAATTGATTTTAGCAGTTTTACCTTAGGAATTTACCTTGTGAAGGTTAAATCGAAAAATGGAAAAATTCAGCGAACCTTTAAAATAGAGAAAATATAATACATTCTTTAAAACCTATTAACTCAACAACAATGAAGAAACTAATTTTTGTTTTGACGCTGATGGCCAACCTTATGATAGTTATGGGTCAGCAGGAACCATTCGGAATTAGTTATCAGGCAGTAGCGAGAAACGAAAAGGGAACCGAACTTATAAATAAAAGATTAGACGTACGTTTTAGCATACTAAAGGGAAATGTTAATGGTGAATTAGTATGGCAGGAGTTACATCAAGTGGAAACAAACGAATATGGATTGTTTACATTGATTATTGGAAATGGAACCAAACAATCAGGAACGGCTCCTTCTTTTTTAAACATACCATGGAATGCAGCCACTCATTATTTGCGTGTTGAAGTAGATTTTGGTAATAATTTTGTAGACATGGGAACCAGCCAAATGCTTGCTGTTCCCTATGCCTTGTATGCTTTACACAGCGGAAATAGCGGCGTGGGAAGTCAGCAGCTTACCCTTAACCCTAGCGACAAAACACTCGATTTATCGAATAATGGAGGAAGTGTAAAGGTATCGGATATCACTTCGTTGATGCAGGTTGATAAGGACTCAACGAATGAAATTCAAACTATTACTTATGAAAAGGATAGCAAGATCTTAAAACTCAACAGAAACGGCGGACAAGTTGATTTTTCCTCTTTTACAGATGGAGATTCTGACCCTGCGAATGAATTGCAAAACCTTTCCTTGGCTGACAATGTATTATCAATATCAAAGGGTAATTCAGTAACTCTTCAGCAGCCCTCGTTATTTCTGGAAAAAAGCCAGCTGACCCTTAAAGTTGGCAATAAACCAATGGGATCCTATTCGATAGACACAGATTCCACGAACGAAATACAACACCTCACCTATTCAGGTAATCATATCAAATTAGATAAATCAGGAGGCTCAATATATGATGCTGATACTAGTAAAACGAATGAACTTATCACTGCTTCAACATTTGATGGTGACAAATTGCATATTATTGAGGCAGGTGCTGATCATCAGATTGATATTTCTGCCTTGAAAAATACTCCTTGGGTTGGGTTTAACTGTTCTTATTCTTCATTTGGGACTCTTAATATGGCTGCTAATAGCGAATTCTCTATTCCATGGGTCAAGGATTTTGACGATTCTAACAATTTTTCTAATAATAAATTTGTTGTTCCATGCAGTGGAGTGTATTCTTTTTCTATTACCCTTTTATTTAGCAATGCTTCTGATAATATCGATTTGAATATCTATAATTCTGTTTCAAAAATAAAGTCGTTTCAGGAATTAGGAGCAAAGCCGTTCTCGACATCATTTTTATTAAAATTAATTATTGGTGATATTTTAGAAATTAAAGTTGCCAATAGATCGTTATCCTCTGCATATAATATCAATCAAGCTGTTTTTAGTGGTTATCGGGTTCACTAACCATACCACCTTCAATATTACAGTGCTAAAACATCTTCCCAGGGTTCAATTCAATTTACCGTGGTATTTTATCTGCATTCCCTGCAGAAAATTACGCAAAATCTGATCTTCACACGGGCGGTATTGGTTCTGATTGGGGTTACGGAAAAATGCGCTTAACTCGTGTTTACTAATACGCATTTCAACCAGAGTAAGAATCTCAAGAATATCCTCATCTTTCAGGTTTAACGCTATTTTTAATTTTCGAAAAATGATATTATTATTCAACCGTTTTTCCGGAATGGGTTGTTCTCCTTCCTTTTTTCCGCGTTTATCGATGATCAATCCATTTAAAAAAATAGACAGTTCATTGTCAATAAGTTCTTGATAAGCAGTATCATCATCCTTTTTTAACCAATCGCTTATTTGTGCCCTCGTTACCTGATAATCGGCTAATCCGAATATCTCAATCATTTTCGAATCGTTAAATTCGAAAGTGTACCTAATTCGCCGAAGGATGTCGTTATTGTTCATAATTATGAAATAGGAATATCGTATAACATGGCACCGTCTTTTTCAAAATCAATCACTCCCCGGTCTGTCATTGGGTGACTCATAAGCGCTATTAATACATCGTAGGAAGCTGTAACCGAATGACATCCTGTTAAGCTTACACGATATATCTGGTCAACGTTTTTAAAGCTTGCAGCCAATACCCGTGTGGGCAATCCATACAATCGGATGCCTTTTACGATATCAGAAACCACTTCAATTCCATGTGAAACAATATTATCGAGTCTGTTAACATATGGAGCCACAAAATCTGCTCCGGCATTTGCCGCAATCATTGCCTGCGGTTGTGTGAAAATGGCAGTAGCTGTAACGTTCATTCCCGCATCTTTAACAAGCCGAATGGCTCGAAAACCTTCGCGGGTAACCGGTATTTTTACATAATAATTATCCTTCAACCCAAATATATCTCTATATTTCTTTGCTTCTTTTAATATATCTTCCGATGTATCGCTAATGGTTTGTATATGAATCATTTTATTACCAATACACTCCAATATTTCCGGAACAATCTTTGAAAGCGGTTTTCCTTCATGCGAAAGAATTGTTGGATTAGTGGTAACCCCTTCCATTGGATAATAATTGAAGAGGTCTTTAATTTCTGCAATGTTTGCAGTGTCTGCTAAATAAATCATGATAATATATTGTTAAAAATAAATATAATAATGAGTTAGCAGTTTAGCAGCTGAGTTAGTTTAGGGATGCAAATGTAATTCATAATTGATGCCATTGTTCCGTATTTATAAAAGATATCAGTAAAAGTTTATTTTATTTTGAGTAATAATCAATCATCTTTTGGTGGTTAACAAGGCCAAAAATTTTACAGTCGTTCTTAAACTTTTGTCGATTAAGTTAATATATGGAAGTCGCCAATAGGGCTCTTCGCTTATTTCGTCGAAAATATACGATTCATTTTGCTATCATCACAATGAAAATTACGAAAGGGAGGGTCGCGCTGTAAAAATGTATTTTTTTGTCGGAATGCAAAATAACTTGTCCAATCCGACTATTAGAATTAAGAATCGCGCTGAAAACGACATTTGTATCAACGATAATTCTCATTTTAATAATCTATCACGATTTGCATCATACCAGTTTTTGTTAATTTCTGTTGACAATTGATCCACGACTGATGGTTTTGTCTTATATTTTGAAGTTATTTCTTTGTATCTGAAATAATTAGCTAAATCTTGAAGTTCATCCATTTCAACAGTTGGTAATAACCTAATCACTATTTCCTTATCTGTCCGCTCTATTATCATAA
>JANXXY010000180.1 GCA_025350365.1 Bacteroidales bacterium
AATTGTAATCGTAAAAAGAGTTGGGTGTGGTGAGCGAGCTATAATTGAAACGCAATAAGTCGCTTTCGAATTCCGGATTATTGTCGATACCCGCTTCATAAACTTCTTCGTCGAACGATACCGAATGTTCCGATTTATCATTCCATTTAATAACACGCAATTGAATAGTGGCATTTTTACGTTCAGAAACCACCAGATAATCCCTGAAAATCTCAAAACCATCAATCAAAACATCAGGTCGGTGAGGAATTACTTCCTTCCAATGATCCCTGTCGGGAGTATTTACCGAAGTTTCCATCAATCGGAAATTTGTGGCATTGAGGTTGGTTCGGATATAAAAATTGTCGCCAAAATGATCCACTGAATACTCCAGATTGCGTTCACGAGGTTGAATCACTTTAAATGATTCGGTTGGCTTATCAGCGTCCAGAAACCGGTATTCGTTCGATACCGTGCTGGAGGAGGCGATCATGATATATTTTCGGGATTTGCTCTTGTATACGTAGGTGTTAAAAGCTTCATCTTTCTCGAAAAACACTTCCGTATCTTCGGAAACCGGCGTTCCAAGTTTATGCTTCATGATCTTATCTTCACGAAGGGTTTCTGTATTTTTCAATGTATAAAAAAGTGTCTCGTTATCATTTGCCCAGGCAACTGACCCGGCGGTGTCAGGCAATGCATCATCAAAAAATTTCCCTGACGCAATATCTTTAATCTTTACCAAATATAAGCGTCGGCTAACAGTATCGATGCCGTATGCCAGCAATTTATTGTCGGGTGAAACCTGCAAACCTGCAACCTGACAATAAGTATGTCCTTTCGCCATTTCATTTACATCGATTAGAATTTCTTCCGGAGCATTCAGGTTATCCTTCTTACGGCAGTGAATAGGATATTCCTTCCCCTGTTCGTATCTGTAATAGTAATAGTATCCGCGTATTTTGTATGGAACAGACTCATCGGTTTGTTTTATACGACCCAATATTTCGGTAAATAATTTTGCGCGAAAATCCTTTACATCTGACAAGATAGTATCAGTATAAGCATTCTCTGCCTTAAGGTAATCGGTTACTTTGGGATCTTCACGTTGATTCATCCAATAGTAATAATCGATACGCGCATCGCCATTGGCAATAAGTTCCTTCTTTATCTTTTCAGCAACTGGTGGATTCATTCGGTAATTCTGTTTATGATATGAAAAAAGATTGCAATAATAACAAAAGAAAGGAAGAAAGAGTTTAGTTTTCACAAAGCGTTTGTGAAATTTGCAAAATTCATGTAGGTTTGCGATTGAAAAAATCTAAACATCACTATTTATATGAAAAGAAATAAACTGGTTCTCGGGCTTTTAAGTATTTGTGCTATTGCTCTTTGCTTTTCGTGCGCAAAATCTGGTAAATCGATAGAAAACAAGGCTGGTACTGCAGAATTAGCCCAATCAACATCAAACTCCAGTAAAATTGTTTATGTTGAAGTTGATACAATTTTTAAGCATTATGACATGGCATTAGACCTCGGCAAAACATTTGAGTCAAAATCAAAACAACTTGACGCTGAGTTGAGCAATAAATCAAAGACTTTCCAAGGTGGGGTGCAAGATTTTCAAAATAAAGTTCAAAAAGGTCTCGTGACTACTGCCAATGCTCAGGAAATTCAAAAGCAATTACAAGCTCAGGAACAAGGATTGTACCAACTCCGTGAGCAATATCAATCTCAGCTTGCCGAAGAGGGACAGGTTAACCAACGTCAGGTTCTTCATAGCATTATGGATTATCTGAAAGAATTTAACAAAACCAAGGGGTACCATTATATTTTGGCCAATTCATTTCCAAGTAGCATTCTTTATGCTGACAGTACCTTAAATATTACTAAAGAAGTAATTGAAGGTTTGAACGCAAAATACAAGGTTACGAAACCTTCATCAAAGAAATAGTTGTAAGTAATACCGTCCTGCCGGATGGGATAATAAATCAATGAAACACGAAGACACAAAAACTCAGAATATTAACACTTTGGGGTTTTGTGTCTTTATTTCGTCTTGTTCAAAGTGTTACTTAAGGGTTGCAGGAAAATCATTTTAGTACTCAATGCTTACGACTTTTGAACTCATGGATTTTGTAAAAAGCTACCTCGAAAAACAGAGCTACTCTCCTACCCTTTTGGATCAACCGCATCCTGATCTAAGTATATGTTTGGCCATTCCTTGCTATGATGAACCCGATTTAGTCAGAACATTACAGACAATATGGGATTGTAAGCGCCCTCAAAAAGCAGTGGAAGTGATGGTGGTATTGAATTCTTCGGAAAATGCTCCGGCGAAATCAATTATTCAAAATTTAACATCTCTTTCCGAAGGTATCGAATGGGCAAAATATCATCACGATCAAAAACTTCGTTTTCATTTCCTTAACAAAACTAATCTTCCAAAGAAGTTTGCAGGAGTGGGTTTGGCGCGCAAAATAGGAATGGATGAAGCCGTTTGGCACTTTTCGCAGGTTAATAATCCGAAGGGAATCATAGCAGGGTTTGATGCCGATTCGTTGTGCGACACAAATTATTTGATAGAAATAGAGCGACACTTTCTTCAACATCTCAAATCAGACGGGGCGTCGATATATTTCGAGCATCCTATTTCAGGTATAGAATTTAGCGATTCCATTTACGAACGAATAATACAATACGAATTGCATTTGCGTTATATGAATCAAGCTCTTCGTTATGTAAGTCATCCTCATGCTTTTCATACCGTTGGATCGAGTTTTGCTGTGCGAATGGATGCATATGTTAAACAGGGAGGGATGAATAAGCGACAAGCCGGAGAAGATTTTTACTTTCTGCAAAAGATTATATCTTTAGAAAATTATACGGAGATAAACAGCACACGTGTAATACCTTCGCCCAGAGAATCGGACAGGGTTCCCTTCGGTACCGGGGCGGCTATGCGACTGTTGCAATCCAATGAGGAGGTGGAGCTAAAAACCTATTCATTAAAAAGTTATATTGATCTTAAAAGTTTTTTCGATGAAATACCTAATTTATATGAAACGAATAAGAAAATCATCGAAAATTATCATGAAGGATTGCCATATCCTTTAAAAACATTTTTATCAGAAAATCAATTTATTAACCAGTTGGCTTCGATCCAATCTAATGTTTCATCGCCAGAAACTTTTCGGGATAGATTTTTTCGTTGGTTTAATGCTTTTAAAGTGATTAAATATTTGAACTATTATCATACAGAAAAATGTGAAAAGCAAAACGTTAGCGCTGAAGCCGGAAATTTGTTGTCTTTGATGGAAAAAATACCACCAAAAGGGGCAAAGGACTTGTTAGAAGTATACCGTACACTTGATCGAAAAGGCATTTAGTTAATCAACAATGATAAAAATATCTTCATTCTTCTTCTTCATCAGGTATTGCTCTCGTGCAAATTTCTCCAAATTCCGGCTATCTGTTCTAAGCTCATTTAACTTGGATGAATCCTGTTTTATTTTATCAAGATAATATAATTTATCGCGTTCTAACTGATGTATTTGGTTCAAATTACCAGTGCGTTCAATGAGATTGTTTTCATCAAAAAACGAAATCAACCCAAAGAAAATAAGGAGTGTAAGGGTATATTTATTTTTTAATAAGGGCAGTATACTTTTCCAGACACCTTTCAAACTCATACCGGTTTTTTGTGTAAAAGTATAAAAAAACAAATTACGGCGAATATTGTCATTACAAAGTTATTAACAATTAAGTAGTAAAACCAGGCATCAATTGCAAGTTTCAATTACAAGATGGTTTATAGTTACCCCATTTATAAAAAAAATTACGTCAATTTAATATTCGGGTATTGTATTTGATAATAATCCCCTTTATAACAACGAAAAAGATAATTTAATGCTTGTTCCGTTTCAAGTTCCTCAAGAAAAAACAATTGTAGAATTGCATCTGCAGGATGATCCTTTAAAACTCGTTTCACAAATTCAGGACTGGTGTTTACGCCGGTAATAAATTGGAAAAGGCTTTCTGCTTCATCCGAAGTTAATGGCTCGCCCTTCTTTTGCAAACCTGATATTAGATCGTTATACCCAAGAAAAAGCTCTATTCCTTCGTTTATATTAAGAAAATACCCAATTCCTTTATCATAGTTCATAATATCATCAGGAAAAGAATATTTCGGACCTTCGGTTTTATCGTCGGGGTTTTTTAACTTACGAACAGCCATATCTTTTGCCTTTAATTGCGCTGCCATTTCGCTGCCATTCGCAAAATGACCCAAATCACTTTTAAAAAAATTGAGAGAATCGTTATATATTGTCAACAGCGCTTCTCTGGCTTTTTCGAGTTTGGCAACATCAAACTGGTATTCAATGGTAGGATTTCTTGAGAAAACAGTTGTAACAAAATCATTCATATCTTCATCGGAAAAATCTTTATAGGTTCGCTGTTGGCCAGACCAATACCATTGTCCATCCCAGTGTATAATCCAACCATGAATTATTTTTGCTTTACCAAAATATTTCGGTGCGTCCGTTGTAGAAACTCTATACTTACAATGATTAAAAACATTAAGAACAGTTAAATGATCCTGTTCAAGCTCAAGAATTTTAAACATACCCTGAACTCTTTCCTTCCAGCTTAATAAATCGGTTTTTAAATCATTAGATATTTCCAGCATTTCAGCAAGCAGATCCAAAGGACCAAAACCTGACCAATGGGTAGTATTCTGACATATAAAATCATCAACTGAGGCCACATCCTGTTTTAGTTTATTTTTGTGAATGAATGAGAAAAAAGCCAGACGGAAAAAGTATGATTCTGTTCCCAGCCATACCAGTTTGCGCTTTGCGTCGCCGGCTTCGGTCATGTCGATGGTAAGAAATTCTTTTCGTGCCGAATCCTTGGAAACTCTTTTAAATTTATCTGTAAGAAAATTGGCCACAGTCTCCGAAAGTCTTTCCAGGTCGTCGTTAGTTGGTGAAATAACAATAATCGGTACAAGTTCTCCGATAATTTTCCATAGAAAATGTTGAACACGGGCAACATCAAACGGGTCATCAGGATCAATGTCATAAAGTTCGCCATGAACCGGCAAAGGATTACCAAATAGACTGATGTTAAGCTTTTCATAGCTTTTCCAAATGCCAAGATCATTATGAATGTCGTGACCAAACTCCACCGATAGAATGGCCATCTGCTCGTATACTTTATTAGTGAATTTTAGGGTATCAGAAGTAAATTGAGTTGATTTCCGTTGTATCCACTTCGATAATTCTTTGGATAACGGCTCAATTATACGATCGCTATGGCTTTGAGGAATATTACTCATATTTAAAAAATGTTATTTGATATTTATGTCATCCCCAGCCCATTAAAAAGGGGCAATAACTAGTTCTGTACTCAAGATAATCCCATATTTCAATGAGGCCTGAAGGTTTTTAAAGCTTAATTAAGCTGTAAAGTTTGTGTTAAGTAATTATATCTGATTCAATTCATTTTTTCCTTTTTGTCAAAGGTAATAAACCTGCTTTTATAAAGTTCCGTTAGAAAATTGGTTACCCGGTTTTCCAATTGATCGTTGGGTGGCGATTCGGAATTTATCGATTTGGGTAATTTCGAACAAATGAGCTCAACGTTTTGTTTTCCATCAATTTGCTGCCATACCTTACTTCCCAGTTCATCAAGATGGATTCTGAAATGCGGGGATTTGCGCTTTGGGATAAAAAACTTTTGAAAAAAAGGATGTTTGAATTTTGGAATTAATAAAGTAATTCGTCCATCCGTTTCGGTAAATTCTTTTACCGCACGAACAGGAATCAATGAAAGATAATTGATTGGGGCTTTTTTGAAAAACATTTTTAATAAGAGTGAGAGGTTATGTGTTAGGAGTGAGAAGTGAAAATTTTGGGTTCTTACTTAATATTCGTTTTCAGTACCTTAAAATCCTGAATAATGAAAATGTTTAAATCCCAAACTTCTCACTTATCACTTCTTTTTTACACTACAGCACTTGGAGAAGCTGGTGCATCAGGTGATCCGGCGTTTTTAACCGGATACCAAACCAACACGAATCCAATTAAAATTAAAACAGCAATGCTGATGGTTACCGGGGGATTAGTAAATAAGGAGAATAAATCGTAAAGAAATACGTTTCCTACGGCAAATACCGCAATTACCAAGCCCATCAATGCCTCTCCGGCAATAAGTCCTGATGCCAATAAAACACCGATGTTTTCAGTATTGATTCTCTGTGATGCCGAGAACTTTCTTTTTTCAACAAAATATTCGACAATACCTTTTACGATGCCACCAAGGAAAATGGCGAAGGTTGTTTCCAAAGGAAGGTACATACCAACGCAAACAAGCATCGGACTCTTAACCTGCATCATAATAAAACCAACACCCATGAGCATTCCTGCGATAATGAGCGGCCATGCCATTGAGCCACCAACAATTCCTTTAGAGAGAATGGCCATCAAGCTGGCTTGGGGTGCGGAAAGGTTTTTACTACCAAAACCACCCTCGTAGCCTTCGCGAATACCTTTGGCAATATCGCCATCGTTGAGGAATACTAAAACACCAAACATTACAGCTCCTGATAATACTACGCCGATAACATCACCAATTTGCATACGCCATGGTGTTCCACCCAGGATATGTCCGGCTTTCAGATCCTGTAACATTTCACCGGCTACAGCTGCCGATACACAAACAATGGCGGCGACACCGAGTACTGCAGCCACACCTTCATTTCCCGTAACTCCCAATGCAACCATGATAAGGGCTGTAACAACCAATGCTGTTAAGGTAAGCCCGGAGATAGGATTATTGCTCGACCCCATTATCCCTACTAGGTAACCTGATACGGCGGCAAGGAAAAAGGCCAGAATGATCATAATCGTTGCAGCTACAAAAGCAACCAGCGCCGAAGTATGAAAGATAAAAAATGTGATCGAGAATGTTAGTAATGCTACAAGTCCAATGCCAGTAATAATCCAGCTAAAGCTAATATCCTTTTCGTTGCTGGGAGTATTCACTTCGTGTCCGGCAGCAGCTTTTTTTACATCGTTTACCGACCGGGCAATGCCTGCGATGAGGCTTTTACGCATGCGATATAGTGTAAATACAGCGCTAACCAACATACCTCCAATGGCAATTGGGCGAACTACAAACCGCCAGATAGAATAAAACGAAGTGGACCATACTTTGTCGATGGCAGCGTCATGAGTTAATGATGGATCAGCACCCATTAAAGCGGACGCCATGGCTGGTATATCAAACGATGGAGCGAGAAAATACAGAATAATAGGTGTTAACAAGCCCCAGGCAATCACCCCGCCACTAAAATTGAGAGATGCAAGCTTCGGACCGATAATATACCCAACACCCATATAGGCAGGACTTATACCCGGTGAAGCAACCATCATTCCACCCTGTCCGGCATATTTAGTTCCGGTGATGGTTTGTTTGGAGAAGGCAATAAATTTTTCCCAATTAACAGCAAAGAATTTTAGTTCACCCAGAAGTTTTATTAGTGCTCCAAATATCATTGCACCAAATAAAAACTTGGAGTTTCCCCCGGTTTTTTGTCCGGCTTTATGAATTTCGGCGGCAGCCACTGACTCCGGAAATGGAAGTTCTACATCTTCAACCATTACCCTGCGCAGCAATGCCACAAACATAATTCCAAGAATACCTCCTGCAATCAGGATCAGTGTTGAGGTGATATAATGACCTGGAGTGAAGAACGGATTCCAGATACCAGCCACAAAAAATGCCGGTAACGTAAAAATGGCGCCGGCAGCTACTGATTCACCAATGGAACCAACAGTACGGGCAAAGTTTTCTTCTAAAATAGTGCCTTTTGTTGCTTTAAGGATAGCCATCCCAATAACAGCAGCCGGATAGGTAGCAGCAATGGTCATACCGGCCTTTAAACCCAGGTAAGCATTTGCAGCGCCCAACACAACAGCCATAACTAAACCGATCAGCAATGCTTTCACGGTAAATTCGGCCATGTTAGTGTCCGGTGAAACAAACGGAATAAATTTCTTTTGTTCAGACATGTTTTGTAGTATTAATTTCAATTTTTAATGGCTTGATAAAAATAGCAATTTATAATTTGTATCAATGCTATTTTCATTGCAATGTGGGCAAAAGTATTAAAAATAACAGGATAGAATATATGAGTAAAAGTGATTAATGTCATGAATAGGATAGTTGGTCGTTATTCGAAGTCCGTTATACACAACACTTCGTTAAATTTGATAATTTGAAAATGAGATAATTTGAAAATAATTGGCTAATAACTAGTTACGATTAATTTCATTTTTTGAATTTGCGCTCATTATCAGTACCTTAAAAAAATATACCGAGGTATTAATACATAGAGCATATTAACAATGGTTAACATTTATATAAAACGGAGCGTGCCTAAGCTCTGCTGAATGTTCGGAGCGATAAGCGGCATTTGCAATGCCGTTTGAAACATGACTGGCTTTGTAAGCCTCTGCAAAAGGAAATAACAATAAAGCCTTTCAACTGAAAATTTGCCGGGCTTTTAATATTTATGGCCACTGCGGTTGTCGATAAAAGCGACAAGTTCGATTTCGTTGGGTTAAATGCGATAAATTAATGATGTGTTCATGGATAAATTTTATTGTTTCCAGGTAGGTTTCTTCAGCTCCGGGCAACCAGTAAATCTCAAGTTCACGTGTCATTTTTTACCTAATAGCTGTTTAACTTTTTGCCTTACATGCTCGTGGGGTATACGCTGACCATTGTCCAACTGCCGTAGCCCTTTTTCTACAGATGCAACTTCAATGGCCGAAAGGGTATCCCACCAGTCAACCTGCTTGCCTTTCAATATGCCGAAATACTCCTGTACTTTTTCCAATACGCTTACATCGTCCGTTTCTACGATAAGACGGTGCAGGTTATTTTTAATTTCAGATACAGTTAAATCCATTCAATCTTATTTGTAATTATATGTCAAAAATACAAAAGTTAAAAGTTACATCAAAACGGAAAGATTTTGTAAAGTATTCGACGTAGCATTTCGATGGAGAAAGCTGTTACTCTTTATTCTTATGCGCAAATTTTTTTATGAATAGTGCACATCAAAAAGTCCACTCATTCCATTAATTTTGCGAAGTAAATTTATAGAATATGATAAAGCAATGTGCGATAATTTTTGGTTGTTTATTTGTTGGAGAACTGATAGTATACTTTACGGATATTAAAATACCTTCGAGCATCATCGGAATGCTGCTGCTTACTGGATTACTGCATTTCAAAATCATAAAAATAAATCAGGTTAAAGAGATGACGGGTATTTTAATAAATAACCTTGCCTTTTTCTTTATTCCTCCGGGTGTTGCTGTGATGCTTTATGTAAGTATACTGAAGCAGGAATTCTGGGCAATCGTTTTATCATCCATATTCAGCACAATACTGGTTTTGGTGGTTACCGGATGGGTTTATCAACTTACAAAAAAGAAACATGATTAAATATCTGGCCAATTCAGAAGTATTTGCCATTGCGTTGACTTTTGTGGTTTATTTTCTTGCAGTGAAACTAAACTCCAGGTTAGGTTATTTTTTTTTAAATCCTGTGTTAATCAGTATTCTCTGCATCATCTTATTTCTCGAAATAACAGGAATATCGTTCGACTCCTATAACAAAGGTGGACATTACATCAGTTTTCTTCTTAAACCTGCCATAGTCGCGCTTGGTGTGCCGCTTTATATGCAACTCGAAGAAATTAGAAAACAAAAAGCAGGAATATTACTTTCTCAGCTAGCAGGATGTATTATTGGAATATTGTCAGTTATTGTTTTTGCGAAATTGTTTGGAGCATCAAGACAAGTGATATTATCGTTAGTTCCAAAATCGGTAACAACGCCAATTGCTATGGAAATATCAAAAACCATTGGAGGCATACCTTCATTAACTGTTGGAGTAGTAGTTTCTGTGGGCATCTTTGGGGCAATATTAGGCACACATGTTCTTAAATTATGCAAGGTAAATGATGATCATGCGATTGGCCTTTCTATGGGAACCGCGGCTCATGGTATTGGAACTGCCAAAGCTGCCGAGCTTGGTTCCAAACACGCAGCCTTTAGCGGGCTCGGAATGATTATTAATGGAATTTTGACATCTATACTTGCACCCTGGATAGTGAAATTATTCGATCACTGGATATGATAATTGAGTGATGAGTTATCTATTTTGAGTTATGAGTTATGAACCAAGATAATTACAAATACCTGGCAAGTTATGGGGAATTGGATACTGTATGCAAACCAGCTAGCGCGGATGTTTGGCACTATCGCTGGATCGGATTTGCAATATTTGTTCCTATCTCAGCTTGCGCGGAGTGTGTTCTGAAGTAAAAGTACAACATTAGCAATTTTTTCGGTCTTAGCGCTAGAGCGGATTTGCAATAATTGCAACCCGTTCCTATTTTTACCGTCGTTTGTAACGACATTTGCGAAGCAAGAAAAAGGAAATAACATTAGAGTCTGATAACTGAGAAGTTGCCGGGCTTTGGTGTTTTATACGTAAAGTTTTAACTCCTCAAACAATACTATTTTTGCCTGTTCCATGCCTTAGCCCTTAATTCTTTAGCATCAATTTTTTTACCTTGCCATAATCCGGCCGAGGCAAAAAAATCATATTTTTCGACCCCCAACTTTTTCTGTGATGGCTTTTCAACTTATACAAAATCAAATTGCTGAACAAATTGAAGGAAAGATAAGTACTTAGCCTGGTCTTTTATTTTTAATATAATAGGTATAGGCGTTTAGACCGCCCAAGTTAACTAATTGATTATAAATAATTAAAGTTAGCCAAAACCGTGTTTATTAATGGTGAACCTTACATCATCCCATTATATGAACATTTATTGGTTTAATAACAATATTTATACAAAGTTAATTAGTTATTTAACCCAGAGGGTTAATATGTTTATAAAAATGAAAGAGTCCAACTGACGTGCGACTCCGTTGGAGTCGAAATTTTC
>JANXXY010000193.1 GCA_025350365.1 Bacteroidales bacterium
TATCCACACCAAGGGCTAACGAAGCCGTGAAAGAATTATGCGCATTTTTAAACCAAACTGAAACCCATTTTCCTTTCACAAATTTACAACTCATTTTTGAAACGGTCGCAGTTTAAATTACGTGAGTATTGGATGTCTGAACTTCTAAGGAACGAATCACTTTGAGGTAATGAATAATGGCCTCAATTTCAGCTTGGGAAGAATAACAATTGGTTTATGGGCTTTAATGATTAGGTTTGCAAAGGAGTTTGACATGGATAAAGGAAATTCCGACTGGCATATTTTTGATGCTTGCACAAATAGATTTAACATTAAAGTCATCAATCCGAAGTTTTGAATTAGATAATTGCTTTCATTTCAACTTTATGTGTCGAAAATGGCGAAAATGAACAAATTTTCTATAACGGTGGAAAATCAAATGAGGTTTTATTGGTTTGGCGTAAAATGAATCCTAGCATTGTTAATGATGAAATATTAGATTATTATGAAAAGAGAGTTTGGAACGCAGCTAATGCTATTTTAAATACAATATCGTTTCAACGATTTAGAATATTTATAACTTCTTTGTAAACCTCCGTTAAAGGTATATTATTCGATCGCGAAATAGTAAGACAATCGACATATTCGGGCTTTGATTTGATAACTTCTCCATTTAAAAAGCCAACCTTAACATGTACAAACCCCCATTTAGTTTCTATCGTTTTAATTTCTCTTTTCAACATACTTTTTTGAACATCATATTTACGTACTCCTAAAGTAGATGTTTCAGTAAGAAGAATTTGCTCAACCTTCGCTGCCAACTGGATACCTGATAAAACACTGATTTTTATCGCCGGACGTGTTTTTTTCATGATAATTGGTTGAAAATAAACATCGTCAGCGTCGGCCTCAAAAAGCTTATCCATAACGTATTCGTACATCTCAGGATTCATGTCGTCTATGTTGCATTCGGTGATACAAGCTGATTGATGATCGCTATCGTCCACTGAATTTGCAAGACATACCCGTAGAACATTCGGAATTACATTATCGCGATGTCCAATTCCGTAGGCAATCTTTTCAACTGATAAACCTGGCTGGTCGTTAAATTCGTCTGCCAAAGTGGCAATAATTGCAGCTCCGGTAGGAGTTGTAGTTTCCACCTGAACAGCACCCATTTTAACCGGTATTCCTTTTAATATTTCCAATGTTGCCGGTGCAGGAACAGGAAATGTTCCATGCGCACATACCACAAAACCACCCCCGAGCTGAATAGCAGATGAAATAATTTTATCTGGTTTTAAATAATCGAAGCAAATGGCCGCACCCACAATGTCTATAATTGAGTCAATGGCTCCAACTTCATGAAAATGAATCTCGTCAATAGTTTTGCCATGAATGTGAGCTTCAGCTACTGCAATTTTCCTAAAAATTTCGACACTTACTTCTTTTACTTTGTTGCTAAGAGAACTTCTTTCGATAAGTAATTTAATATCAGAAAAGTTACGGTTAGTATCGTGTGTGTGGAAAGTGTTTTGTGAATCAGGTTTTAGGTTAGCTGCAGCAATTGGAGAATTATATACTTGATGTTTAGCAATATGATCATGTGAATGTTCCTCATTATGATGGTGATGATGGTGATTTCCATCAGTATTTTCTAAAATAACATCTGCTCTGGTTCCAAAAATTCCTTTTCGCTGATCGCTTTCGAAATGTATGGAATATCCTGATACATGAAGTTTTTGTAACTCATTAATAAGATACTGTTTATCAACTCCTAAATCTACCATGGCGGCAAGATTCATATCGCCGCTAATACCTGAAAAACAATCGTAATAAAGTATCTTCATAAATGATATTGTGAAGTTTAACTGATTTTTAACGCCTGCAATGATAGTCGTTTTTCAAACTTAAACCAACTTTTGTTGATAATTAAATATGCTATTTTCAAGTTCAGCATTTAGTTAATTATGCGAATTAAGGGTTGAATAGCCGTTGGTTTTACCTAACGAAATCAATTATGCTCATATTTAAGGCTTTAGCCAAATTACATTTTATGTTTTGCTAAAGCCAAATTAAACTTTCAATTATTTCCGCTAACTATAGCAAGCGGCAAATAAGAAATCTCAACTCTTAATTCGCATTAATTACTAATCGGTTGCAATGCTAATTTAGAATATGTATTTATTAGGCTAAAATACAAGAGAAATAAATAGAAATGAAATATTATAAGATCATTTTGTCTTAATTTTACCAAAGCATTCTTAAAATTGACAATCACTTAAAAAATATACATATGCAACGTAGAGACTTTATTTTTAAAGGAGTGGGTGCAGGCATTTTAACTGGAATAGGTTTATCTTCCAATGTTTTTGGCGAAAGCTTTGGCAATATGGCAGCATCGGGCACTGCACCATTTGATTTGGTTGCTGTTCGCGGAGGTGAAGCTGAGGTGATGTTCGAAAAAGCAATTGCATCGCTTGGAGGAATGCAGGCTTTTGTAAAGAAGAACCAAACTGTTGTTTTAAAACCAAATATTGGATGGGATGTTTCTCCCGAACGTGCCGGGAATACAAATCCAAAGCTGGTTGCAAAAATTATAGAACATTGCCTGAAAGCAGGAGCTAAAAAAGTGTATGTATTTGATAATACATGCGATAACTGGCAGAAATGTTACACTAACAGCGGTATTGAAAAAGCAGTAAAAGATGCCGGCGGTATACTTGTTACAGGAAACAGCGAAAGCATGTATCATGAAGTAGAAATTCCTAATGGGAAGAAATTGAAAAAGGCAAAGATTCACGAATTAATTCTTTCAAGCGATGTATTCATTAATGTGCCGGTTTTAAAAAGCCACGGAGGAGCCACCCTTTCCATGTCGATGAAAAACCTGATGGGTATTGTTTGGGATCGTCAATTTTGGCATAAGAACGATCTTCACCAATGTATTGCCGATTTACCAACTTTCAAAAAACCCACACTCAATATCATTGATGCCTACCGGGTAATGAAGAAAAATGGTCCGCGTGGTTTATCAGTTGAAGATGTAGTGACCCTAAAAGGACAAATTATTTCAACCGATATTGTAGCTGCCGATGCAGCTGCAACCAAGCTCTTCGGATTAGAGCCAAGTGCCATTGGTCATATTGTAAAGGGTCAGGAACTTGGAATAGGAACCATGAATCTTGACGGGTTAAAAATAAATCGTATAAAAGTTTAGTTTATTTATGGTTAAATTCTGGAAACCATTCAGGGTGATGGTTTCACTGGTAATCCTGTTGTTGATTACGTTTTCGTTTATCGATTTCAAACAGGCAATACCATCATCCTGGTACAATGGTATATTATTTTTGCAATTCGTACCCTCAGTTCGAAAATTTTTTATTGTAGTATCTTTTTTATCAGCTGGATTTGTTGTTGTTTTAGCCCTTACCTTGCTTTTTGGAAGGGTTTATTGTTCAACAATTTGCCCTCTTGGGATTTTTCAAGACATTACCAGTTTTATATCCAAAAAGTTTCAAAAGAAACCTTTTCGGTTTAAG
>JANXXY010000069.1 GCA_025350365.1 Bacteroidales bacterium
ACAAAGTTAATTAGTTCTTTAACCCAGAGGGTTAATATGTTTATAGAAATGAAAGAGTCCATCTGACGTGCGACTCCGTTGGAGTCGAAATTTTCTTTTCGTGCCAATTTTCTATAAACATTTAAACCCGCTGGGTTTAAGTTGTATTTCTTAAAAGTTGGCATACATAAAAAAATTAGGCAAACTAAGCGCCTAAACCTATAATATAATTGTTTTCATACTGTTTCCGCCAGCAAATCAAAATTAACATTTCCAATATTGGGAAACATTTGTAAAGCAAAAGTGCGAATTAACTGCGACATGAAACATAGAAATATTTAGATGAAAAAATATAACTAATGTTCACAAAAAAACGCTCCCCGCTAACCGAAGTGTTCATTAATAAATGAGCGGCTCAGCGAACGTCTCCGACTTCTCCATATTAAATAGCCGTCTCCTGAACGCTACCATAGTACCTAGTCGGAATTTTGGGGCAATTTTGCGAAAGGAATAAATATAGCAATTACAATACAATTGAAATTGACACAATAATGTTGTGTTTAAATTTTTCTCTCCAATTTACAACTAACGACAAAACCGGACAATATTCGAAAACATAAAAAAGAACATTATTAGTTACTAAAATGCTGTACAATAACTTTGTAAAATATAATGATGTATTGTTTTTAAGGTGCTTTATTTGTGAAAATAAGCCTTGAGCAATTGAATGACACCACCCTTTTAATCTTATAGCTGTTTATATGCAGTAATTTTGATTTAGAATGACAGCCAAATCAATTACTAACTATGAAAAAAATCATTCTTCTGTTTATCATTAATATTTCTTACTCATACATCTATGGTCAGCAATCAGTCACTGGCAGGATTATAGACGAACAAAACATCGCGCTTCCGGGAGTTTCCGTCATAATTAACAATTCCCAGCGCGCCGTGGTTTCAGATATGGACGGAAATTATAAAATTACTGCTTCCCGACAGGATACTCTCGTTTTCTCGATGGTAGGTTTAACCTCGCAGAAAATTTATGTAGGCACTCAGGCGGTAATTAACATCACCTTGCTCGCTTCCGTTCAGGTATTAAACGAAGTGGTGGTAATAGGTTATGGAACTGTTAGAAAAAGCGATCTAACAGGGTCAGTGAGTTCGGTAAAAGGTAACGATATTACTAAAATTACTTCCCTTAATGCCGAACAGGGTCTTCAAGGTAAGGTAACAGGAGTGCAGGTATCAAGTACTTCAGGCGCCCCAGGGGCAATTGCCTCCATAAGAATCAGAGGAGTAGGTACTTTTAATAATTCTTCACCTATTTTTGTTGTGGATGGCGTAATCCTCGATGACATCTCTTTCCTGAACAGCGCAGACATAGCATCCATGGAAGTGCTTAAAGATGCTTCTGCCACTGCCATATATGGTGCGAGAGGCTCCAATGGTGTTATACTTGTAACCACCAAAACAGGAAAAGCTGGAGATGAAAAAGCAACGTTCAATTACTCAGGCGAATCAGGCATTCAAAAACTTGTTAAACCGATTGATCTGCTTAACGGTAAAGAATATGCTACCGTTAAAAATTCTATAATATCAGGGAGTTATAATAATATTGATTTGGTTCCAAGTACTGATTGGCAAAAATTGATTTTTCATACCGCAACCATCCAGAATCATCAGATATCAGCTTCCGGTTCAACGAAATATACACAATATTACGCCGGTCTGGGTTATTTTAAGCAAAATGGAATTGTAGACAAGTCAAATTATGAACGAGTTACCTTCAAACTTAACAATACCTACCAACTTACTAAAAGCTTCAAACTGGGCAATAATATTAGCGTAACTTCTTATAAACAGCAGAATGCACCAAATGTGACCTATGCAGCTTATAGAGCCCGTCCTGATTTGCTACCATTTTATCCTGACGGTAGTTATGCTGTTGTCTATAATGTTGGCAACCCCATTGCTGGTTTGACGAATTCCAATGACTTTAACAAAGGTGTTAGAGGGGTTGGAAACCTTTTTGCTGAAGCTAATATATTAGGTATGTTCACTTTCAAATCGAGTATAGGCTTGGTTGCAGCCTATAATAAAGTAGAGAATTATACTCCTGCATATACTGTGTATTTGCCCGATGAAACAACTCCTTCACAACAACAAATTGTACATAGCTCATTAACAAAGCAAAACAATGATAATTTGACCTGGCTATGGGAAAATACATTGAACTTTAATAAGGTTTGGGGAGTACACGCGATTGATGCAATTGTGGGGTTTACCTCTCAGGAATCAAATTCTGAATATATAAGCCTTACGGGGAATAACATTATCCGTAATTCAAGTGATTTATGGTATTTAAATAGATCGACATATATTTATGATCCTGTGAATGAAGTAAATACTCTTGGAAATTTTAACAATGCCAACGGTGTGGATCCCAACCTTAATTATTCCATGTTATCTTTTCTGTCCAGAGTAAATTACTCCTATAAAAACAAATATATTTTAACGGGGACTTTCAGAAGGGATGAATCTTCAAAATTCAGCCAGGCCAATAGGTATGGAAATTTTCCATCATTTGCAGCTGGTTGGAACGTTTCGAAAGAAAACTTCATGAAAAAAATACCTCAAATTTCTAACTTAAAAATTCGTGGAAGTTGGGGTATTATCGGGAATGAGAAAATACCATACGACAAACAATATTCCAAGACAGAAAACCTTATTACCATTTTCGGAAATACCCCCGCGGCCAACTCAGCCGTGTCATATGCATTAAGTGGCAACCCTAACCTGAAATGGGAAAGCACCACCCAAACGGATTTAGGCCTTGAATTGGGATTATTCAAAAACAAACTTACGGGCGAGTTTGATTATTACCACAGGGTTACAAGTGACATTCTTGTTAATTTATCCACACCGGATCATCTTGGTAATGGTCCAGGTGCAAAAGTTTATTTTAATGCAGCGTCAGTATTGAATAGTGGATATGAATTAAAAATCGATTGGAAGGACAACATAGGTGACTTCACTTATAATGTGGCAGTACTTGGAACATTTGTGCATGACGAGGTGCTAAAGATAGGTGGTAGCAGTGGAATTGATTCAGTTTTATTGGGTGGAGCTTTAGCCAATGGCCTTCAGGTTACTCAAAGCAGAGTCGGATTGCCTATTGGCGCTTTCTACGGTTACAAAACAGATGGTGTTTTTCAAAGTCAGGCTGATTTGAACAGCTATCCTCATTTATCAGATGCGGTTCCCGGTGACTTACGATTTATTGATGTAAATAATGATGGGGTTATCAATGGCAATGATAGAACTTATATTGGGTCACCAATACCAACTTTTATCTTTGGTTTTAACATTGGATGTCAATACAAAGGTTTCGATTTTTCATTAGATATTCAAGGACAAACGGGCAACAAGATTTATAACGCCAAAGAGATGGTTAGACCCGATGAATACAATTTCGAAAAACATGTGATTAACTCATGGACGGGCTCTGGAACAAGCAATTCGGAACCTCGGGCATCCTTTGGAGGAAATAATTACCTCCCTTCGGACAAATTTATTCAAGATGGTTCATTTATAAGATTACGCAATTTGAACGTTGGCTATTCTCTTCCTTCTTCCATTACCAAAAAACTCTCTATACAGCAATTGAGATTGTATGTTAAAGGGAACAATCTTTATACGATGACAAAATTCACAGGCTATACTCCTGAAATTGGAAGCAGCGATGTGTTATCCAATGGAATAGATTATGGATCATATCCAATATCTGCTGTATACTCAATTGGAATCAACTTAACATTTTAAAGCTATGAAATTGCCAAAAAAGGGATATTTGCTTGGATTGACTGTGATTCTAATATTTTTTGGTTGTAGTAAGGATTTTCTGCAAAAAAAACCACAGGGAGATCTTACTCAGGAATCTTTCCCAACCAGCGAATCAGACGCTTTGTTAGCAACGAACGCGGTTTATGCTTCACTAAGGGACTGGAACTTTAATTCCGGAGGGTATCCTATCCTTGACATTATGTCCGACGATGCCTACAAAGGAAGTAATACAAATGATCAATTATCGACAGTAGGACCTTATGATAATTTCACAATCAACACTACTCAGGATGGTCTTGACCGATGGTGGGCATCTCTTTATCAGGGGATTAAAAGGGCAAATGTTGTTATTGAAAAAATACCTTTTATCAAAATGGATACGGTTATACAAAACAGGTATCTGGCCGAAGCAAAATTCCTAAGAGGATTATTCTATTTCGATTTGGTAAGAGCATGGGGGGGAGTGCCCATCGTAACAGTGTTAAATCCTCCGGTTAAATTGGCCCGCTCTTCAATGGAAGCAATATATAGTCTTATAAAAAGTGATCTTCTTTATGCCATTCAAAATCTGAGTAACAAAACCTCACTTATATCTTCTGATGCTGGCAGAGCATCTAAAGAAGCTGCTGAGGCTTTATTAGGCAAGGTGTTACTTTTTCAGCAAGACTATGTAAATGCCGAAAAATATCTCATCCCTTTAATAAATTCAAATGTTTACGGATTGGAACCGCTATTTACCGATGCCAATGGAGTAAATGGTAATAACGGAATTGAATCGGTATTTGAAGTGGGAGCACTGGCAGCTGAAAGTTTTGAAGGGGGTGGCGCTCAATACGGCAATGTTCAGGGTGTTCGGGGAGCTCCCAACAGAGGGTGGGGCTTCAACAGACCATCCGTAGACCTTCGTAAATCCTTTGAACCAAACGACCCCAGACTCAAAGGAACGATCATTGATCTGGGCGATGTGATTGATAATGTAACAATAAGTGGAGAAATTATTCCTGCCGATCCCGGTGTTATAACCAATTCAAATGGTGATACGATAAATATTCAATGCTATAACAGAAAAGTATGGGTGCCGGGTAATACTACTATAACACAATGGGCATGGCACAGAAGGCTTATTCGTTATGCTGATGTGCTATTGATGGCGGCGGAAGCCCTCAATGAAAATGGTAATTCTTCACAGGCACTGATTTACTTAAACATGGTGAGAGCAAGAGCCCGACAAGGCAATAATGCTATTTTACCCGATGTTACAGTAACCGATAAAAATTCCCTGAGAGATAAAATTTTTTTAGAAAGAAGACATGAACTTGCTCTAGAAGGCATAAGGTTCTGGGATTTAGTGAGAACAGGTAATGCACCCAAGGTATTGGGGCCTTTAGGATTCATGCACGGCAAACATGAACTTCTTCCAATTCATCAGACTGAAATAGATATTTCACAAGGAACTTTGACTCAGAATCCGAATTACAATTAATATCAGTTCAAATAACCTTTAATTTAATTAACTTAATTATGAAAAAACAACATGTATTTTTAGGTTTTCTAATGGTGACATTTTTGTTATCGCTTACTTTAAATAGCTGCAAGAAAGACACTCCTGCAACACCCTTGACTTTAGGGACCCTTATGGCTGGCACCATCGACTTAAATAGCGCTGCTTCGCCAAACACTGTGCCTATTGATGCTACTATTACTGCAACATTTGCCACCGAAGTTGATGCAACAACAGCAGTTGCTGCTAATATTACACTTACAGAAGATTATGATGCTTTATCAATACCATTGACTATTGCTGTATCCGGTAAGATTGTATCAATTACGTTTGTAAACAAACTCGCAAATGGTGCTTTATACAAGCTGGTTTTTGGTGCAGGATTAAAAGCAACAAACGGTTTGACTTTAACCACACTTAACCGATCATTCACAACTGTAGGTACGTTTGTTCCAAGTGGACAGTTTGCTTATTGGAATTTTGAAAACAATGCGAACGACCTAGCAGGTACATTCAATGCTAC